>JBFWJM010000063.1:0-12956 GCA_050253205.1 Desulfovibrionaceae bacterium | reverse complement strand
GAGCAGCACGATGGCCGACCAGATGGCCACCTTGCGGTTGTACATCCGCCCGGTGATCTTGGGCTGCCAGTAGTGCGCGGCCGCGAACATGCCAAATCCCGTGCCGCCGAAGATGACGTAGTGGAAGTGGCCCACCACGAAGTAGGTGTCGTGGACGTGCATGTCCGTCCCTGCGGAGCCGAGCACCAGCCCGGTGATGCCGCCCATGGCGAAGAGGAAGATGAACCCGAGGGCGTAGATGAGCGGGGGTTCGGGCCGGATGGACCCCTTGTACATGGTGGCGGTCCAGTTGAAGACCTTCACCGCAGAGGGCACGGCCACGATGAACGTGAGCAGGGAGAAGACCATGACCGCCGTGTCGCTCATGCCGGAGACGAACATGTGGTGCGCCCAGACCAGGGAGCCCGCGAAGGCGATGGCCAGGGACGAGGCCACGATGGTCTTGTACCCGAAGACGTGCTTGCGCGCGAATACGGGGATGATGTCCGAGATGGCCCCCATGGCGGGCAGGATCATGATGTACACCGCCGGGTGCGAGTAGATCCAGAACAGGTGCTGGTAGAGGATCGGGTCGCCGCCGCGCGCGGGGTCGAAGATGCCCAGGCCGAGGATGCGCTCGGCGAAGATGAGCAGCACGGTGATGCCGAGAATCGGCGTGGCCAGCACCTGGATCCAGGCCGTGGCGTAGAGCCCCCAGGCAAAGAGCGGCAGCCGCCCCCAGGTGAGCCCCGGGCAGCGCAGCCGATGGATGGTGACGATGAAGTTCAGCCCCGTGAGGATGGAGGAGAACCCGAGGATGAACACCGCGAGCACCGCCACGTTGACGTTGGTGGTGGTCACGGCGGAGAAGGGCACGTAGAAGGTCCAGCCCGTGTCCGGCGCGCCCCCCCCGGTGAAGAGCGAGACCAGCGCCAGGGTGGAGCCGAAGGCATAGAGCCACCAGGAGAACATGTTCAGCCTGGGGAAGGCCACGTCCTCGGCCCCGAGTTGCAGCGGCAGGATGATGTTGCCGAAGGCGGCGGGGATGGACGGGATGACCACCATGAAGATCATGATCACCCCGTGGAGGGTGAAGACCGCGTTGTAGGTCTGCTGGGCCATGATGGTCTGCCCGGGGGCGATGAGCTCCAGGCGGATGAGCAGGCCGAGCACCACCCCCGCAGCGAACATGGCCGCCACGCACCAGAGGTAGAGCAGTCCGATGCGCTTGTGGTCGATGGTGAAGAGCCAGGAGCGGAGGAACCCTTTTCCCGTGGGGGCCATGAAGCCCCGCCCGGCCGTGTCGCTGGCGTGCATGGTCAGCCTCTCTTGTTGCGCTTCTTGCCGCCGAAGATGAGGTAGGCGACGAACCCGCCGATGAAGATGACGATGGAGAACCCGGCCACGCGCAGGGTGGAGAACACGTATCGGCGGCCCTCGGGGTCGTAGTTGTAGCACATGGACAAGAGCCGCTTCACCGAGAGGCCGATCTTGCCGCTGGCGGCCTCTGTGGCGGCCATGGTGATGTCAAACGGCAGGAAGCCCGGGCCGTAGAGGTAGCGGACGATCTTGCCTCCGGGGGCCACGACGATCACGGCCACCGGGTGGGCAAAGAGCCCGCCCTGGCGGCGCACGGTGTAGCCGATGGACCCGAGGGCCTTGTCGATAGCTTGCTGATCACCCGTCAGGAAGTGCCAGTCCTTGCCCGGGTAGGCTCCCTGCATGGCCGCCACGTACTGGGCCTTGGCCCGGGCGGCGACCTTGGTGTCGTCCCGGTCGTCGAAGCTCAGCGAGACCACCTGGATCTCCCTGCCGGGTTCGAGCTTCACCTGGGGCAGCACCTGGGCGAAGTTGCTCTGCAACAGGCTGCACACGTCCGGGCACTTGAAATAGATGGGGATGATAATGGTGGGTACGGAGCAGAGCTCCCGCAGATTCACCGCATTGCCCTCGGAGTCCGTGAACTCCGCCTCGGCCACGAGCTCCCCGAGGTGCTCCTCGATGCCGACTTCCTTTTCCCCTTCGGGGGTCTCGGCCTGGGCGGCCTCCATCATGGCCTCGTGGTCGTGGGGCGTCTCGGCGTCCGCCGGGGTCACGTGGTCGCCGTGGTCGCTGTGGTCGCTGTGGTCCATGGCTCCGCCGCCCATGGTTCCGTTTTCCTTGGCCGAGTGGTCCATGTCCGAGTGGTCCATGGCCTCCGGGGCCGTGTCCATGGCCTCCGGGGCCGTGTCCATGGCCGCATGATCCATGGCCGCATGATCCATGGCCGAGTGGTCCATGTCCGAATGGTCCATGGTCTCGGTGGCCTCTGCCGCGTGGTCCGTGCCCGCGTGCCCGTCCGCAGGCTCCCCGGCCGCAAAGGCTACGGCCGGGGAGAGCGAAACGAGGAGCAGGATGGCGGCCAGGGCCGCCGGGAGCGCCGTCCTCCTCATGGCGACGGCCTACAGGCTGCCGATGTGTTCGGAAACCGCAGTGAGTTCGTCGGCGGAGAGCTTGGACGCGATCTTCTGCATGATCTTGGCCTTCTTGCCGCCGTAGGAGCCGTCCGCGTAGCCCTTGAGCTTGGCTTCGATGTCCGCCGCGCTCTGGCCCTTGAGCATGTCCGAGCCGGATGCGGAGACGATCTTGGAACCGTCCGGTGCGTGGCACATGGCGCATTTGGAGTTGTACAGGTCCGCGCCGGAAGCGGCGAAGGCCGCGCCGACCACGGCCACGGCCAGAACCAGGGAGAGGGCCAGGATGAAGCGTTTCATGTTCGACCTCGTGAGGGGGTTGCGGGTTGTACCAATCGGCCAGACGCTGGCCGGACCCCCACCCTACTACAGGATTCGAAGAAAAACACCCTGTTCCGTTTATTTCCTGCGGGTGGGGGGGCAGAAGGCCCGCCTGCGGGCCCCGAACCGGGCCCGGCCGCATTGACCTCCTTTCGCGCGTTGGGTATCCAAAAGACTGCCCCTTGCAACACCTCCCCAGGTCTGGAACTCCATGAGCATACTGCCGCCGAAAGACGCCCTCTTCGCTCCGGAAGCGGGCTGCGCCATGCTCCTGCTGCCCAGCGGATGCGAGGAGCGGCTCAGAACGTCGCTGGTGGGGCTGGAGCGCGGGCGCTACCTCGTGCTCTCCCTGGCGCCGCTCCTGCGCGGCGGAGCGGACCCTGCCCGGCTCTTCGTGCGCGGCCGCCGCACACGGCTGTTCTTCCGCAAGGAGGGTGTGGTCCAGGGTTACGTGGTGCAGGTTCAGGGGTTCACCACCAGCCCTTTCAAGCACCTCTACCTGACCTACCCCGAAGAGGGCGAGAGCTACAACCTGCGCCTGCACGAGCGCGTGGAGACCCACCTGTTGGGCATGGTCCGCACCGAGGGCGTGTCGGCCAAGTGCATGGTGGTCGACCTCTCGGAGGGCGGCTGCGGCCTGGTGGCGGACCCGGAGCACCAGGACCGCTTCCTCTCCATGGCCGAGGGCGAGGACGTGCTGCTGCGCTTTCAGCTCAACACCCTGGACCGCATCTGCGAGATCAGCAGCCGGCTCATTGGGCTGCGCAGCGAGGAGGGGCGGACCATGGTCGCGCTGCGTTTCACCTACATGGACGAGCGGACCGGGCGGGACATCGCCGAGTTCATCCGTTTCGTCTGCGAGCACAGGGTCTGAGCATGGGCAAAACCAGGAACAACAACGGCGCGACCCATGGACCAGCCCAGAATGTGGTCAAGGCGGCCGCCGCCGACGACTTCCACCTCGACTTCGGGGAGAAGGTCCAGCTGGAGCCCGAGGGGCTCGGCTTCCGGCTGCACTGCTATTTCATCGGCCTGGTGAAGTACAAGTACCTCATCCTTCGCCTCTCGCCACTGGGGCTCGACTCCTCCAGCGTGGCCGAGCACCTCGTGGCGGAAAAGGCCGCCCGCCTCTTCTATGCCCACGAGGGCGTGCTCCACGGTTTCCTGTGCCGGATCATCGCCCAGGCCTCCTCGCCCTACCGCCACGTCTACCTCTCCTATCCGCACGACGCGGAATTCTACACCCTGCGCAACCATGTGCGCCACCAGTGCCACGTTCCCGTGAGCATCGGCCTCGGGCAGGAAACCTACCGGGGCATGGCGCTCAACTTCAGCGAGGGCGGGCTCGGGGTGTGTCTCTCGGTGCCGGAAGAGCGGCAGGAGGACTTTGTCCCGGGGGCGGAGGTGGTGGTGGGGTGCAGCCTGGTTTCCGCCCAGGGCGTCAGCCGGGCCGTGTGCGGCGTGCGCAATGTCCGCCGTCTGGGGGGCAGGCTCGTGCTCGGCCTGAGCCTGGACCGCATCTCCGAATCCAGCAGAGGGCGGATTCTCGCCTTCCTGCAACATCTCGAACGTTTTTTCTGACCATTCTCCCTCTTATTATCGAGGCGAATCCAATCGAAGCTGGACACGTCCCCCGGTATTGTTGTTAGGATGGAACGGAAAACAGAGGGCCCGCGTCAAGCCGGTGCCGTACGCGCGCGCCCTGGAGCAGTGTCATGCCCGACTCGTCGTATTGTCTCCCAATGCGCCTGAAATATTATGGCCTGGTGTGGACGGTGCTCATCGCGGTATCGCTCGGCATGTCCCTGTACAGCGACTGGGCGGCCATGGAGGAGCGTGCCATCGTCACCGCCCGCGTCGCCTTCGACAAGGACATCCTCTTCCGCCGCTGGAATTCCCGCGCGGGCGGGGTCTACGTTCATGTGCAGGGCGTTTTCCAGCCGAACCCCTACCTCGACGTGCCCGACAGGGACGTGACCCTGGACACGGGCGAGCGGCTGACCATGATCAACCCCGCCTACATGACCCGCCAGGCCCATGAGATGCAGGCCGAGCAGAGCGGCATCCTCGGGCACATCACCAGCATCCACCCCATCCGCCCGGGCAACGAGCCCGACGAATGGGAGCGCGGCGTGCTCCTGCGGCTGGAGGGCGGCGAGGACGAGGTCCACGAGATCGTGGACCTGGGCGGCAGGGACCACCTGCGGTTCATGCGCCCCATGTACGTGGAACAGTCGTGCATGAAGTGCCACGCCAAGCAGGGCTACAAGGTGGGCGACATCCGGGGCGGCATCAGCGTTTCCGTGCCCATGGAAGACCTCTACGGCAGCTTTCTGCGCCACGGGGCCTTCCTGGTGGGCGGCCACCTGCTGCTTTGGGGTGGGGGGTTCTTCTTCCTCTGGCAGGGGGCGCGGCGTATGAACCGCTACGTCTGTGCCCTGGACTCCGCCCGGCGCGAGGCCGAGGCCGCCAGCCGCACCAAGTCCGCCTTCCTGGCCAACATGAGCCACGAGATCCGCACCCCGCTCAACGGCATCACGGGCATGCTCCAACTGCTCCAGCTCTCGGCGGCGGACGAAAAGTCTAGCGGCTACGTCAGCGCCGCGCTCTCCAGCAGCAAACGGCTCGACAGGCTCCTTTCCGACATCCTCGACCTCTCCCGCGTGGAGGCCGGGCGCATGACCATCCAGAGCCGCCCCTTCAAGCTGCGCGAGCTGCTCGGCGAGCTGGAGGTGCTCTTCCGCCTGCCTGCGGAGAAGAGTGGACTCTCCTTGGTGGTGGAGGCCGCGCCCGACGTGCCCGACGCCTTTGTAGGCGACGGCCAGCGCATCAGCCAGGTGCTCTTCAACCTCGTGGGCAATGCCCTCAAGTTCACCCGGGAGGGCGAGGTGCGCGTGTCCGTGGAGAACGGGGCCCCGGAGGAGCAGGGCAAGAGCGAGCTGGTCTTCCGGGTGAGCGATACGGGCATCGGCATGGGCGAGGACGATCTTGCCAAGATCTTCGAGCCGTTCACCCAGGCGGACGGCGTGTACCGCAAGCGCTTCCAGGGGGCGGGCCTGGGGCTTTCCATCGCCCGGCAGCTCGCCCAGCTCATGGGCGGGGAGATCACCGTGTCGAGCTCCGTGGGCAAGGGGACGGTCTTCACCTTCCAGGTGCCCCTCGACCTGGACGCCAAGGGGGGCTTCCGGGGGAGCTACGCCGGGGAGGTTCCGTCCGAGCCGGACGGGCGCGGCCTGGCCGGGCGCACGGCGCTGGTCATCGAGGACGACGACACCAGCCGCCTCGTGCTGCGCAAGGCCCTGGAGCGGCTCGGCCTGGTGCCCACGGCCGTGCAGAACGCCGAGCAGGGGCTTGCCCTGCTGCTGCGCCAGCCCTTCGACGTGATCTTCATGGATGTGCAGCTCCCGGTGATGGACGGCCTGGAGGCCACGGCCATCATCCGCTCCTCGCCGCAGTTCGTGGAGCGGGCCGCCACGCCCATCGTGGCCATGACCGCCTACGCCATGCACAATGACCGCAGGCGCATGCTGCAATCCGGGATGACCGACTACATCAGCAAGCCCTTCGAGGTCAGCCAGCTGGAAGAGACACTGCTGCGGCTCTTCGGCGAGCGCGCATGACGGGCCCTCCAGGCTTGCGGAAGGGGCGAATGGCCATGGCCCAGAGGGCCAGCGCGGCCAGCGCCGCCCAGAGCGGGTAGGCCCAGGCGGGCGTGTCGCCGAATTGCTGCTCCAACAGCGCGATCACCGGATAGTGCACCAGGTAGAAGGGGTAGGTGAATTCGCCCAGGGCGCGGTCCAGCCTGCTCTCGCGCATCAGCTCGAAGACGGCGGGCATGCCCGCGCAAAGCCCGGCCACGAGCCAGGGGAAGCGCCCAGCGGACTCGAAGCCGCCGAGCCCGGCGCAGCCCAGGGCGAGCAGCGCCAGCCCCACGGCCCCGGCCGCGCCCCAGACGGCTGGCCAGCGCCGCATGGCGGGCCGCAGCCGCCCGTACGCGCGGTGGCTGAGCATGCCCGCCAGGAACAACCACCCCTGCAGGGGGAACGCATGCCGCCCCAGGGGCGTTGGCGCCTCGTCCGCCGCCAGGAGCCGCAGCCCCAGCGCCAGGAGCAGGAGCCCGGCCAGGGTCCGGCTTCTGCTTCTGGCCAGCAGCGGGGCCAGCAGGTAGAAGCATAGCTCCGGGGCGAGCGACCACGACGGCACCACGGGCATGATCTGCCAGACATCCCCGGCGAGGTTCGGGGCCGGGAGCAGCCCGCCCCCGGGGGCGAAGCGCAGGCCGAAGAGCCAGTCCTGCCCGATGACGAACACCTGCGCCAGGCCCAGGGCCAGGCCCTGCCAGGGGGATTCGGTCATGGCCGAGGACCAGCTCTTCCAGCAGGTCAGGGGGTGGGCGTCGAGGGCGAAGAGCAGCAGCAGGCTCGCGGCGAGAACCGCCCAGTACGCCGGGAAGAGCCGCAAAAAGCGCGAGCGGTAGAACCCGCCCGCGGTTGCATACTTCTCGCGCAGCACCAGGGACATGAAGAACCCCGAGACCACGAAGAACAGCTCCACCGCCTGATGCCCGGAGATGGTCGGCCCGCCGACGATCTCGAAGTGCGAGTGGAAGACCAGCAGCGCCAGGAGCAGCCGGAACCAGCCCATGCCGCCACCTCCGGCGTCAGCGCCCGCTCACCCGGGGGGGAACGTCCTTCACGTAGATGAGCTTGTCGTCGCCGTCGGCGTAGAAGTCGCGCACCACGGCCTCCTGCTCGTAGCCGTTCTTCCTGTAGAACTCGCGGGTGGGGTAGTACTGGTCCTTGGAGGAGGTCTCCACATAGACGAGCCTGCCGCCGTCGCGGCGGATGGCCTCCTCGGTGGCCGCGAGCAGCTCCCGGCCGATGCCCAGGCCGCGATACTCGTTGAGCACGGCGATCCAGTAGAGATCGTAGCGCCCGGGCGCGGCCTCGATGGGCCCGAAGCAGGCGTAGCCCACGGATTCGCCGTTGGTTTCCGCGAACAGGAAGCGGTAGGTGGACTTCACCGGGTCGGCCAGGTGTTCGTAGACGATCTCCACGGCCATTTCCACTTCCATGTCGTTGAAGTAGGTGGACGACTCCACAATGGCCCGGACGTTGTCGATGTCTTGCTTGTGGACTTTGGTGCGGAAGGAGATGCCCATGATGGGCGAGCAGTGCTGGATGTTCATGCGGGTGTTCCGGTGGCCGCGCGGGTGATGGCCGCCACGAGGGCGGCGTAGTCCAGCCCGGCGTTCTCCGCAGCGGCGGCGAGCCCGGAGTCCGGCGCGAGGCAGGGGTTGGGGTTCACGTCGATGACGAAAGGCTTGCCCGAGCGGCTGACGCGGTAGTCGATGCGGGCGTAGCCGCGCATCTCGAAGAGCGTCCAGCAGGAGCGGGTCAGGTGGCGCAGGCGCTTGAGCAGGGCCTGGTCCGAGAGAGGGAAGTCGAAGCGCCTGGGCGTGGCCACGTATTCCGGCGACTCCGGGTCCCACTTGGCCGCGTAGCCCAGGATGCGCGGGGCGCTTCTGGGCAGGCCGGTGAAGAGGATCTCCGCCGGGGGCAGCACCTCGGCCGCGCCCTCCAGCTCCAGGGTCGAGAGGTTGAACTCCCGGCCGTCCACGTACTCCTCGGCAAAGTAGAGGGAGCCGGTGTTGTGGTGGCGGTCGCGCAGCTTCTCGGAGAGCTGGTTGCGGCTGGAGACCTTGATGACGCTCCAGTCGTCCAGGCCCACGGAGCCGTGCTCGTACACGGGCTTGAGGATGTACGAACCGCTGATCTCCTCGTTGCCCTGCTCCAGGCTCTGCTCCGTGAACCAGCGCGGGGTGGGGATCTCGGCCAGGGCGAGGAGTTCCTTGGTGCGCAGCTTGTTGCCCGTGACAAAGAGCGGGTAAACCCCGCAGCCCGTGTAGGGGATGTTCAGCGACTCCAGCAGCGCCGGGGCGATGTGCGCCAGGCGGCAGGTGGCGTGCACGCTCTCCACGAGGTTGAACACGAGGTCGGGCCGGGCCTGGGTCAGGAAGTCGGTGATCTCGCCCAGGTTCAGGCCCAGGGCCTGACGCAGGGGGCGATGGCCCAGGCGGGTCAGGGCCGTTTCCACGGCCTTGGCCTGCTCCAGGTTGTCCTGTTCGTCCGGCGGGGCCCCGGCCGGGATGTGGTCGTGCAGGATGACGATGTTCACGCGGCACCTCGCAGCGCGCACGGCTTCACGCGCGCCATGGCGGAGTCCATGATCGCAAAGATGATTTCATGGAACGTGATGCCGTTCAAGCCGCAGAGAATGGGCAGGTCCGAGTGGGTGGGGTGCATGCCCGCCAGGGGGTTCACCTCGATGAAGCTCGGGCGCCCCTCGTGGTCCATGCGCACGTCCACGCGCCCGGCGTCGCGGCAGCCGAGGCCGCGCCAGGCTTCCAGGGCCAGCTCGGCGGCGGCCAGGCCCTCGGCGTCGCGGGCCAGGGTGTAGTCCACCAGCTCCTCGCACTGCTCCTTGTTGACCATGGAGTAGACGCCCTGCTCGGCCGCGCCGCGCAGGTGGACCTCCAGCACGCCGCAGGAGCGCGCCGCGCCCCCGGTGCCGAGGATGCCCACGGTGAACTCGCGGCCCGGGAGGTAGCGCTCCACGAGCACGGGCTGGGCGAAGCGGGCCAGCAGGCGCTCGCAGGCGGCCTCCAGCTCGGCGCGGGTGTCGATGATGGAGAGCCCGTCCACGCCCTTGCTCGTGCCCTCGGCCAGGGGCTTGGCAAAGAGCCTGCCCCGGGCGGGGTCGAGGGCCAGGCCCGCCAGGTCGTCCATGGAGCGGACCACGGCGAAGTCGGGCGTATTGATGCCCATGTCGCGGATGACGCGCTTGGTCATGGCCTTGTCCAGGGTCAGGGCGAGCACCAGCGGGTCGGAGAAGGTGTAGGGGATGTCGTAGGCGTCGAGCAGGGCGGGCACCTGGGCCTCGCGGCCCGTGCCGCGCACGCCCTCGGCGAAGTTGTACACCAGGTCCCAGCTCGCGCCCTGGGCCAGGCGGGAGACGAGGCGGGTCACATCGCCCACCTGCTCCACCTGGTGGCCCAGGGAGCGCAGCTCGCGGGCGATGGCGTCCACGGTGACGCGGGAGTCGAACTCGGCCGACTCCTCTTCGGAAAACCCACGGGCCAGGTAGTCGTCCCGCAGGTCGTAGGTCATGGCGATGAGCATTGCTTGGGTCCTTAATGGGTGACGGTTTCCGGGGCGATCATGTGATCGGGGTACCGGTAGGTCTTGTTTTCGTAGTTCACCAGCAGCAGGTCGAAGCCGTCGCGGCCCACAGCATACTCGGGCAGCAGGGGAATCTTGCCGCCGCCGCCGGGCGCGTCGATGACGAACTGCGGCACGGCGTAGCCCGAGGTGTGGCCGCGCAGGCCCCGGATCATCTCCAGCCCGCGCGAGACGGGCGTGCGGAAGTGGCCCGAGCCGGGGATGGGGTCGCACTGGTAGAGGTAGTACGGCCGCACGCGGATCTTGAGCAGGCCCTGGTAGAGCTTCGTCAGGGTCTCCACCTCGTCGTTGACGCCGGAGAGCAGCACGGTCTGGCTGCCCAGCGGGATGCCCGCGTCGGCCAATCGGTTGCACGCGCGGGCCGTCTCGGGGGTCAGCTCCGAGGGATGGGTGAAGTGCAGGCTCATGAGCAGCGGGTGGAAGCGCCTGAGCATGCGCACCAGGGCCGGGGTGACGCGCTGCGGGAGCACGGCGGGCACCTTGGTGCCGATGCGGATGATCTCCACGTGGGGGATGGCCCGCAGGCGGGTGAGCAGCCAGCGGAGCGCCTCGTCCGAGAGGGTCAGGGGGTCGCCGCCGGAGAGCAGCACGTCGCGCACCTGGGGGGTGGCGGCGATGTAGTCTATGGCGCGCTGCCACTGGGAGGGGCCGCACTGCTCGCGCTTGCCCACCATGCGGGAGCGGGTGCAGTAGCGGCAGTGGGCCGAGCAGAAATTGGTCACCAGGAAGAGCACGCGGTCCGGGTAGCGGTGCACGATGCCGGGCACCGGGGAGTGGGAGTCCTCGGCCAGGGGGTCGTCGGCCTCGCCGGGGTGGCGGGCGTGCTCCTGCGTGCAGGGGATCATGCAGCGGCGCAGGGGATGGGCGTCCTCTCCCGCGCCCAGCAGGGAGGCGTAGTACGGGGTCACGGCCAGGGGCAGGGAGCCGCCTGCGGAGGCTATGGCCTCGCGCTCCTCCGGGGTCAGGGCCAGCACGCGCTCGGCCTCGGCCAGGGTGGTGATGCGGTTTCGTACCTGCCAGGCCCAGTCGTTCCACTGGGCGTTGCTGGCTTCGGGGTAGTGCGTCTTGCGGAAGGAGGCGGCCCGGCGGGAGGCGGCGCGGGGCGCGGTGGCCGGGGCGCAGCCCAAGGCCCCGGCGAACGCCGGGGGAACAAGGGAAAGCGGGGAGGGGGGCTCGCTGGATGCGAGGCCGTCTTCATTTTCCAGCGGTTTCATCTGCTGCTCCTTTGGTGGTCTTGCCCGGCTCGCTAGTAGTAGTCGGGCAGGGTGTCGGCGTCGTCGTAGTTGGGGATGTCGTCGTAGAACTCGTAGATGTCGCGCATGGGCACCTCGTAGTCCATGGGCTCCAGCGTCCAGCGGCCGTCCACCATGGACCTGCGGCCGCGCACGCGCACCTCTTCCTGGCACAGGCTGATGAGTTCGTTCATGAACCGCTCGCCTGTGATGACGTATTCCACCTCGCTGGTGGTGGAGAGAATCACCCCGGTGACGGCTCCGCCCTTCACGTCGAAGACGGGGTAGAGCACGCCGGTGGCGGTGATGATTTCCTTTTTGGGCTCCATACAACCTCCTCGCACCCATGGGCGCATGGTGTTGACCGCCATGGGCAAGCAGGATGCCATTGTGAAAAACACTGTGGGAAAGAGGTGTTATAATGAAGCCGCCCGAATGCATCGGAACCGCGTGTTCCGATCCGCCCCCGGGGGAGACGGCTCGGGCCGCCGCAACCCCCGCGCCGGGCGGGCAGATGATTCATTTGTTCTTTGATGTCAGAGTGATGCCACTGAATGGGAACAGTATGTTCCGAAAACAGGGAATCGGAACCATCGGTGCGCGCAGGAGCCCGGGCCCGCTGGGGAAAATCCGTTCGGCGGATGAAAAAGAGGCGAAAAAACCACCAAACGGGGAAGAAACGGCGGCAGGGCGGTCCGGGAGGAGGCCTCGCGGGGGCTCCGGAGGCGGCACGGGAGGAGCGGCGGGAGGTTGCTGGCTGGGCCGGGGTGCCGGCCGATAGGCTATTTGAAGGTGCGTTTGTCCAGGCCGTGGCGGGCCATGAGCTTGTGGAGCTGGCGGGTGGAGATGCCCGCCTGGGCGGCGGTCTTGTCGATGCGCCCCTTGTGCTGGCGCAGCACCTGCTCCAGGTATGCGGCCTCCACCTCCTCGACGCAGCGGCGGCGCACGTCGGCCAGGGTCATGCCGCGCGTGGCCCGCACCAGCGGGGCCAGGGGCTGCTGCCCGGCGAAGATTTCCGCAGGGAAGCTCTCGGGCGTGAGCACGTCCGAGGGCTCCAGCAACAGGGCGCGCTCCAGCAGGTTTTCCAGTTCTCGCACGTTGCCCGGGAAGGGATACTCCCGCAATGCGTCGAGCACGTCTTCCTCTGCGGAGTCCGCCACCGCGCCGAGGCCCGGGGCGAGCTTGGCGATGAGCGTTTCCACCAGGGAGGGCAGGTCCTCCATGCGCTCGCGCAGCGGCGGCAGGTGCAGGGGGAAGACGTTGAGCCGATAGTAGAGGTCGCGCCGGAAGAGCCCCCTGTCGCACAGTCCTTCCAGGTCGTCGTTGGTGGCGGCGATGATGCGGATGTTGACCTCGATGTCGCGCGTGCCGCCCACGCGCTGGAAGCTTCGCGTCTGGAGCACGTCCAGCAGTTTGATCTGGCTGGCCGGGGGCAGGGTGTCCACCTCGTCGAGGAACACGGTGCCCTTGTCCGCCACCTCGAACTTGCCCTGCTTGAGGCGCGAGGCCCCGGTGAAGGCCCCCTTCTCATGGCCGAAGAGCTCGCTCTCCACGAGATTGTCGGGGATGGCCCCGCAGTGGATGCACACGAAGGGACCCTCGGCCCTGTTGGAGTGGCGGTGGATGAGCCTCGCCAGCGTGCCCTTGCCCACGCCCGTCTCCCCGGTGAGCAGCACGGTGGTCCTGGTGGCGGCCACGCGCTCCACCTTGCGGAAGATGTCGCGCATGGC
>JBFWJM010000062.1:0-13010 GCA_050253205.1 Desulfovibrionaceae bacterium | reverse complement strand
CCGCAGGACGCTGGCCGAGATCTGCGAGCCCCGCGTGGAGGAGATCCTCGCCCTGGTGGACCAGGAACTCATCAAGTCCGGCTACAAGAAGCTCATCGGCGCGGGCGTGGTGCTCACGGGCGGCAGCTCGCTCATCGAGGGCATCCAGGAGCTGGGCGAGCAGATATTCGACCTGCCCGTGCGCATCGGCTGCCCGGTGGGCGTCGGCGGCCTGGTGGACAAGGTGAACAGCCCCGTCTTCGCCACGGGCGTGGGGCTTTTGAAATTTGGTTGCGAACAAGAGGGCAGAGGAGCCGCGCGCTCCTTCGGAATTCGCAACGACGGCGTGTTCAAGGGCATCCTGGACAGGATGCGCAAGTGGTTCAGCGACATCGCGTGATGGTGAACAGGACCTGAGACAGGGAACAAGAAGAGAGGAGACCCCCCCATGCAATTCACGGACATCGAAAACGACCTGACCGCCAAGATCAAGGTCATCGGCTGCGGCGGCGGCGGCGGAAACGCCGTCAACAACATGATCCAGTCGGCACTCAACGGCGTGGACTTCATCGTCTGCAACACGGACGCCCAGGACATCAACAACTCCCTGGCCGAGTGCAAGCTGCACATCGGCCAGAAGGTGACCAAGGGCCTGGGCGCGGGTGCCAACCCCGACATCGGCCGCGAGGCCGCCCTGGAGTCCATGGAGGAGATCAAGGCCGCCATCGGCGACGCGGACATGGTCTTCGTCACCGCCGGGATGGGCGGCGGCACGGGCACGGGCGCGGCCCCCGTGGTGGCCGAGGCCGCCAAGGAGGCGGGCGCGCTGGTGGTCGGCGTGGTCACCAAACCCTTCTACTTCGAGGGCCGCAGGCGCATGTCCACCGCCGATGACGGCATCAAGAAGCTCTCCGAGCACGTGGATTCCATCATCACCATTCCCAACGACCGCCTGCTCCAGCTCGCGGCCAAGAAGGCCGGCTTCAAGGACATGCTCCGCAAGGCCGACGAGATCCTCTACTACGCCACCAAGGGCATCGCGGACCTGATCACCGTGCACGGCCTCATCAACCTCGACTTCGCGGACGTCAAGGCCGTGATGTCCAACTCCGGCCTGGCGCTCATGGGCACGGGCATCTCCTCCGGGGACGGCCGCGCCAAGGACGCCGCGCTCAAGGCCATCACCTCCCCGCTGCTGGAGGACGTCTCCATCAACGGCGCGCAGGGCGTGCTCATCAACATCACCTGCTCCGAGGACATGCTCATCGACGAGGCCAGCGAGGCCGCCGAGGTGATCTACTCCGCCGCCGACCCCAACGCGAACATCTTCTTCGGCACCGTGTTCGACGACTCCCTCGGCGACGAGATGCGCGTCACGGTCATCGCCACGGGCATCGCCCAGGCGGGCATCGCCGCCGTGCCGAACGAGACCCACGCCCAGCAGACGGGCCGGGCCAGCAAGGTCATCGGCATCGAGGACATCAACCGCAACATGGCCAACCAGCCGCTCTCCAGGCGCATCCTGCAACGCGGCCGCCCCGGCGAGAACGCCGACATCCCCGCGTACATGCGCCTGAACAAGCGCGCGGAGGGAGAAACCGAAAACCCTACGCCAAAGGAAGCCCGGCGCGCGGCCAACATGGCCGGACCCGGTGAGACCCAGTTCATCTTCGCCGAGGACGACCTGGACGCTCCGGCCTTCCTGCGCAAGAACCAGAACTAGACCGGCGACACGCTGAACGGAATGGAACGCATGGAGGGGCGCGATCGTCACGCGTGACGTGCTCTACTTTGGCCGCGAAGAACCCCGCAAGCCCGAGACCGGGGGCCGTCTGCCCACGGCCCTGGTCTTTCCCGGCAGGCGCGGGCTGGCGCTCTCCACCCTGGGCTGGCAGGCCGTCTACCGCCTGCTGGCCGGGGAGCGCGCCCTCGCCGTGGAACGGTTCTTCCCGGCACCGGGCCATGCACCCGTTTCCGAGGAGGGCTCCGAGCTCTCCGCCTTCCCTGTCGTCGCCTTGAGCGTGAACGTCGAGGAGGAACTCCTCCATCTCCTCGGGTTCTTCAAGGCAGGGGGCGTCCCGCCCAGGTCCGCGGGGCGCCCCGACTTCCCCCTGGTGGTGGCGGGGGGGCCGCTGGCCTTTCTCAACCCCGCCCCCCTGGCCCCCATGGCAGACCTGCTCTTCGTGGGCGAGGCCGAGGCCGGGCTGGCCGAGGTGTTCCTGAAGATACACGCCCTGTGGATGGACGGGGCCTCCAAGGCCGAGACCCTGGCCGCAGTGGCCGGGCTCCCGGGGGTCTACGTCCCGGGATTGAGCCCGCTGCCCGTGCGCCGCGTCGCCGCCCCGAGGAGCGCCCCCGGTGTGCTTGATTCCCCCGCCTTCTCCTGCTTCATCGGCGCGGACACCACCTTCAAGGACACCCTGCTGCTGGAGGTCAACCGGGGCTGCCCGTACTCCTGCCGCTTCTGCGCGGCCGGGTACGTGTACCGCCCGCCGCGCCACGCGCGCATGGCCGAGCTCCAGTCCATCGTGGAGGCCACCAGCCCGCCCAAGGTGGGCCTCGTGGGCACGGCGCTGACCGACTGGCCCGAGCTGCTGCCCTTTCTCCGCTGGCTCAAGGAGCGGCGCATCAAATTTTCCCTTTCCTCCCTCAGGGCCGACGGCCTCACGGAGGAGCTGCTCGAATTCCTGCGGCTGTGCGGGGTGCGCACCGTGACCCTGGCCCTGGAGGCCCCGAGCGAGCGGCTGCGCCGCATGGCCAGCAAGAAGCTCGAAACGGACGACTTCCTGAACGCCGTGGCCCTGTGTTCACGCCACGGGGTGAACCACCTGCGGGTCTACTGCATCACGGGCTGGCCCGGGGAGAACGAGGACGACCACGACGAGCTGGAGGCCTTCCTGGCCGAGGTGGTCGCCACCAGGGATGCCAACCAGAAGCGCAGGAAGGAATTCATGCGCATCACCCTCGGGGTCTCCTGCCTGGTGCCCAAGCCCTTCACACCCTTCCAGTGGGCGCCCATGGCCTCCGAGGCCGCGCTGGCCGCCAACCTCAAACGCATGAAGGGCATGGTCAAGCCGCACAAGGGTATGACGCTCTCGCCCGACAACCCCGCCCAGGCGCGGCTCCAGGGGCTGCTCGCCCGGGGCGGGCCCGAAATGTTCGAGCTGGTGGAACTGGCCGGGGAGCACGGCGGCTGGAAGCGCGGGCTGGAACACTGGGACGGCGACATGGACGCCGAACTCGGCCGCGAGCGCACCCTGGAGGAGCCCCTGCCCTGGGACGTCATCGACGTGGGCGTCTCCAAGGAACTGCTCTGGCGCGAATGGCAGCGGGCCAAGCAGCAAAAACCCTCGCCCGGTTGCCCGAACAAGGGTTGCGCATCGTGCGGTGCCTGCCGCGCGGGCGAGCTCTAGCGGGCAGCAGCCCGCACGGCGACCCGCCCGCTGTCTCCACCATATCGTAATTCCGACCAGCCGCCCACGGCATGCAGGCCGCGATACGGCCATTCCCGCACGCTGCGGCAACGGCTCCTCCCGGGAGCCGCCAGCCTTAGGCTCACTTGAAGCTGCCGCCCCCGCCGCAGGAAGAGGAGCCGAAATCCCTGGACATGCCCGTGCCGCCCTTGGACGACGCCGACCCGAAGCTCACCGACACCAGCCGCTTGCAGCCCCGGGCCCCGCACTCGGGGCAGGACGGCTCTTCAGCCTCGGAAAAAACCAGCTCCTCGAAGAGCTTGCCGCATTTTCCGCAGGTGTATTCATAGATGGGCATGATAACCTCCCTGGTTGCGCATCGTGTGCTCCGCTAGATGAGAACGAACCGCCGGGCTGTCAACCCCCGACCTGCACACCCCCTGCACATCCGCCTCCCGACTTGTGCAAGATATTGCCTTGCTTGTTTGCACTTTGTTGCAGAATGTTCCGGTAACATACTTTAATAATGATACTTTTCAACTTGGCACGGCGCATGCTCTATCCCATGCAACAAACGCACTCTCACCAAGCCTTTTCAACAAACGGAGGAAACCATGACCAACAAGAGAAACACCACCATCGCCCTGGCCACCGTGCTTGCCCTCGTGCTCGCCGCCGCCGCCTGGGCCGGGCCGGGCCACGGCCAGGGCCGCAACTCCCACGCCAACGCCTACGCCCAGCTGACCCCCGAGCAGCAGGCCGCCGCCGACACCATCTTCGACAAGTACCGCACCAAGATGGGCGAGCTGCGCGAGAAGCTGTGGCTCAAGCAGGCCGAGCTCGACGCCCTGGTGGACTCCGGCGCCGCCACCCGTGGCGACATCAAGGAACTCGTGGGCGACATCGGGGAGCTGCGCGCCGACCTCTTCGAGCAGCGCGAGGCCATGAGCGAGGAACTTGAGGCCGCTGGCATCAGCTTCTGGGGCATGGGCGGACGCGGCTGCTCCGGCGGCGGGTACGGCATGATGGGCGGCCAGGGCATGATGGGCGGCTGCGGCGGCGGCCAGGGCATGGGCCCCGGCAACTACCCCGGCTGCCCCGGCCAGGGCAACGCCCCGGCCCCGGCTCCGCAGGCCGAATAAACACATCTTCCCCTCACCAGTGACGCGCCAAGGGCGGCCCGGACGGTCCGGGCCGCCCGCCCCTTTCCTGGCGCAGGCCCCATAGCGGCCTCATAGTTGACAAGCTTCGCCCCAGCAACGATTGTAGCCTCGTCCGTCCGGTCCGTCCTTCAGGAGCCCGCATGTTGAGAAAAACCGTTTCGCTCACCGCGTTCGCCTCGTTCCTGGTCCTGCTGGCTTCGAGCGTGGTGCTCTACTTCGAGCCCCACGGCCGCGTGGCCTACTGGGGCGACTGGCGCTTCCTGAGCCTCTCCAAGCCCGACTGGGACCAGATTCACCTCGGCGTGGGCACGCTCTTCCTGGGCGCATCAATGCTCCACCTCTGGCTCAACTGGAAACCCCTCATGGCCTACCTGAAGAACAAGGCCAGGCAGTGGTCCCCCGCCAACCCCGCCTTCCTCGTGGCCCTGGCCCTCACCGCCTACTTCACCGTGGGCTCGGTGGCCGGGCTGCCCGTGGTCCGCCAGGTGCTCGACTTCTCCGCGACGCTCAAGGACTCCCACACAGCCACATACGGCAACCCGCCTTACGGCCATGCGGAACTGAGCCCGCTGGAGCGCTTCACCTCCATGCTCGGCCTCGACCCCGACGAGGCCGTGGCCGCCCTCGCGGCAGCCGGGATCATAGGGGCCTCGCGGACCTCCGTGCTGGCGGACCTGGCCAGGGAGAACGCCACCAGCCCGCAAAAGCTCTACGAGATCATCCTCGCGGCGCTGTCCGCCGACCCCTTCGCCTCCCTGCCCCCGCAGCCCCCGGAAGGCACGGGCAAGATGTCCCTGGAACAGTTCGGCGCAAGCTACGGCCTGCCCTGGGAGGATCTGGCCGGAAGGCTGGCCGCCCTCGGCATCCAGGCCGGCCCGCAGGATACCCTCAAGCAGGCAGCCGAAAAGGCGGGGCTGGACCCGCGCGAGCTGTACTCCCGCCTGCGTGGGGGGGCCGAGTAGCCCGCCATGGAAATCCGCCTGCGCCCCTCCCAATCCGGGCCCGTGCTGGCTGCGGTTTTCGCGCTCATCGTGCTCGGCGCGGGCTCGCTCTACCTCACCTGGCAGTCCATCCGCCACCAGCGCGAGGTGGTGGAGGACCACATGGTCCTCTCCGGCGAGGTCATCGCGCGGGGGGTGGAGGCCAACCTCATGCGCCTGGCGCGCAGCCTGCGGGGCAACCCCGGCCTGACCCAGGCCTTCCCCCTGCTGGCCCAGGAGTTCTTCCAGGAAATCACCGACTCTTCGGAAATAGCCTTTGTGGCCATCTACGACCAGGAAGGCAGGCTCGTGCTCGGCTCCAAGCACGAGGGCGAGGAACTGGCGGGCGACCTGCCCGCGCCAGCCTTTGTGGAGCTTCGCCGCGCGGGCCGCTGGCACGGCATGACCAACTTCCAGGGCCGCGAGGCGCTCGTGGTGGCGCTGACGGCGCATCCCGCCGTGGGGCGGCTCAGCGCGGGCTCGCTCCCCGGCCTCGGCCAGGGGTCGGGCCTCGGCATGGGCCAGGGTCGCGCCATGGGACAGGGCATGGGCCACGGCAGGGGCATGCACGACGGCGCGCACGAGGACGACTCGTCCATGGACCCCGGCCCGAACCCCGGCCAGGACCCGGACGCGCCCCGGGCCTACCTCGTGGCTGGCCTCAGCGCCGAGAAGCACCTCGCCCAGTTCCACCTCTTCCGCCGCGCGGCCCTGCTCCAGACGGGCTACGTGTTCGGCGCGGCCGTGGTGCTCTGGCTGCTCTCCTTCGCCTACCTCAAGCGCCGCTCCCAGGCCCACCAGGTGGGCAGGCTGGAGCGGTTCCAGTCCAAGCTGCTCGACAACATGCCCGACGGCCTCGTGACCCTGGGCCCTGGCGGGGCCATTGTGGCGGCCAACCCCTCGGCCATGCGCCTGCTCGACCCCGAATGCAGGGAGGAAGGCTGCCCCCTGGCCGGGAGGAGCTGGGCGGAATTTCCCTTCGACGCCCCGGGCGGCGACGGCGGATGGCGACAATACGAATACCACGGGCGCAGGCTGGAGATACTGGCCGTGCCCTTCCGCGAAGACGCCCCCCCGGCCTCCGGCGGCGAGGCGCAGCTCATCCTCATCCGCGACCGCACCACCATCCGCCACCTGGAGGAGGACCTGGAAGAGGCCCGCAGGCTCGCCACCATCGGCTCCCTGGCCGCCGGGGTGGCCCACGAGGTGCGCAACCCCCTCTCCGCCCTGCGCGGCTTCGCCCAGTTCTTCGCCGAAAAGTTCAAGGGCAACAAGCCCTACGACGAATACGCCGCGACCATGGTCCAGGAGGCGGACCGCCTGGGCCGGGTGGTCACGGACCTGCTCTACCTCGCCCGGCCAAGGGACATCGCCCCCCAGCGCACCAGCCTGGCCGGGACGTTCGAGAAGCTCACCACGCTCATGCGCTTCGACATGGAGCACAAGCACGTGCGCCCGGAGGCGGACCTGGCCGCGCCCACGGTGCTGGCCGACCCCGACGGCCTGACCCAGGTGCTGCTGAACCTCGTCTCCAACGCGCTGGACGCCGTGCCCGACGAGGGCGGGCGGGTGCGGGTGTATTCCCGGGCCGTGGACGAGACGACCGAGGCACGCGGCGCGGGCACAGGCGGCCCGGCCGAGCCCGGGGTGGTGGTGGGCGTTGAGGACAACGGCCCCGGCATTCCCGAGGAAGACCGCGAGCGCGCCCTGGAACCCTTCCACACCACCAAGCGCAAGGGCACGGGCCTGGGGCTGGCCATCGTCAACGCCATCCTGCGCGCGCACCACGGGCGCGTGCGCATCGGCCAAAGCGCGCTGGGCGGGGCCAGGGTGGAGCTGTTCTTCCCGGAACGGGCCCAGCACCCCGGGGGCGAAGACCGCGACCACAACGACCACAACGACCACAACGAGCGGGACCAAGCGGAGGCATGATGGACACGGAAAAGCGGACCGCACTGGTGGTGGACGACGAACCCGGGCACAGGCTCATGGTTCGCGCGGTATTGGAGGACGCGGGCTGGCGCGTCATCGAGGCGGCCAGCGGGGAGGCCGCCCTGGAGGAGCTCGCGAGGGAAACGCCCCACGTGGCCCTGGTGGACATGCGCATGCCCGGCATGGACGGCCTGACCCTGCTGCGCGAGGTCCAGGCCCGCCAGCCCGGCCTGCCCGTGGTGCTGCTCACGGCCTACGGCAACGTGGGCAGCGCGGTGGAGGCCATGAAGAAGGGTGCCTACGACTACCTGACCAAGCCTGCGGACAACGAGGAACTCAAGGCCGTGCTGGAGAAGGCCTACGAATATCGCCGCCTGCTGGACGAGAACGCCCGCCTGCGCGAGCGCAGCGACGAGGGCGAACGCAGGCTCATCGGCACCAGCCCGGGCATGCAGCACGTGCGCGAGCTCATCGAGCAGGTCGGCCCCAGCGAGGCCACGGTGCTCGTCACGGGCGAATCCGGCACGGGCAAGGAGCTGGTGGCCGAGGGGCTGCACCGGGCCTCCACCCGCTCCGGCCGCGCCCTGGTCAAGGTCAACTGCGCGGCACTGCCCGCCAACCTGCTCGAATCGGAACTTTTCGGCTACGTCAAGGGCGCGTTCACCGGAGCGGTGAAGGACAAGCCCGGGCGCTTCCAGCTCGCCAACCGGGGGACCCTGTTCCTGGACGAGATCGGCGAGATGCCCGGCGAACTCCAGGCCAAGCTCCTGCGCGCCCTCCAGGAGAAGACCGTGGAGCCGCTGGGCTCCGTGGCCCCGGTAACCACCGACGTGCGCATCGTCTGCGCCACCAACCGCGACCTCAAGGCCGAGGTGGCCGAGGGGCGCTTCCGCGAGGACCTCTACTACCGCCTCGCCGTGCTGGAAATCGCCATCCCGCCCCTGCGCGAGCGAGCCTCCGACCTGCCGCTGCTGGTGAGCTTCCTGCTGCGCAAGCTCGGCAAGAAGAACGGCAAGCAGGTGCGCACCGTGAGCCCCGGGCTCCTGGCCGCGCTCTCGGCCTACGCCTGGCCCGGCAACGTCCGCGAGCTGGAAAACGTGCTGGAGCGCGCGCTGATCCTCGCCCGCAGCGACGAACTGGGCCAGGAGCTGCTGCCGCCGCAGATTCAGGACGCCTCGCCCCAGGCCGCGCCCGAGCCGCGCGAGGCAGCCCACGTGCTGGAAAACGCCGAGCGCGAGGCCCTGGTCCAGACCCTGGAGCAGTACGGCGGGCACCGCGAAAAAACGGCCGACGCCCTGGGCATCAGCCGCCGCACCCTGCAATACAAGCTCAAGAAATACGGCCTCACGCGGCGCTAGCGCGAGGCGGTCTTCATTGCGCGCCGCCCCCGAGAATCAGCCGCAGATAGCGCTCGTTGATTTCTTGCGCATGGATGCGCGAAAGACCCTCGTTGAACCTCGCGGCAAGCGCCTCCCCCTCGGGGCCGAAGGGAAAGCAGACGTGCAGCGGCATGCGCCCCATGAGCCGCCCATGCAGCTCCACCCGCCCGCGCAGTGCGGCGTGTTCCGGCCGGGCCAGCAGAAAGCGGAAGACGTTGGCGTCCATGACCGCCGCGCCCAGCCTGCCGTGCGCCGTCTTGCGCAGGTTCGCGGCGTCGTCCACCACGACCTCCACCTTCAGCAGGCCCGAGGCCGCCAGTTCGTCGAAGCGCGGGGTGTTCTGGTAGCCGAGCACCGTGCCCAGGCGCAGGCCCGCCAGGTCCTCCTCGCGGGTCCACTCCAGGCCGCTCCCGGCCGGGTGGATGAGCCCCAGGGGGCTCTCGCCCACGGGCTCGGAGAGCAGGAACTCCCGCCGCACGGGCCCGGTGGCGTATTCCGGGAAGCAGCCCGCCACTTCGGGATTGCGATGGGCCTCCTGCACGGCACGCTTCCAGGGCAGGAAGCGCACCTCCAGCTCCAGGCCTGCGGCCGCCAGCGCCGCCCGGACAACGGCCACGCTCGCCCCCTGCCCCGGCAGGCCCTCCCCGGCATAGGGCGGCCACTCCAGCGTGGCGAGGACCACCCTGCCAGCAGCCTCCCTGCCCGAAACCTCTCGCGCCTGGGCCCAGGCCGCGCACGCAAGGCACGCCGTCAGCAAGAGAGCGGGGACAAGGCGATGCGGCGCGCTGAACATGCCTCCGGCATATAGGAAAAGAAACGCGCTGTCTGCACACCGGCCTGCCGATTGACAACCCGGCCCCCAGCCATTAGTTCCCACTCACAAGCCACGGAGGAAGACCATGAAAGCGAAAGTCGAGGCCGCGCTGGCCAAAATCCGTCCCATGCTCCAGGCCGACGGCGGCGACGTCGAGTTGGTGGAAATCACCGAAAGCGGCATCGTGCAGGTGCGCTTGCAGGGCGCCTGCCACGGCTGCCCCATGTCGCAGATGACGCTCAAGAACGGCATCGAGCGCATGGTGCTCAAGGAAGTGCCCGAGGCCAAGGGCGTCGAGTCCGTCTAGCGCCACAAACGGCGCGTCTGTTCCCGCCGCCCTTCGGGGAGGCGGGTCTTCGCACATTTTTCAAGGAGGGCCCATGTCCCGCATCGTCACCCGTTTCGCGCCGAGCCCCACGGGCTTCCTGCACATCGGCGGCGCGCGCACCGCGCTGTTTTCCTGGCTGCTGGCAAGGAGCCTGGGCGGGGAGTTTCGCCTGCGCATAGAGGACACCGACCGCGAGCGCTCCACCCAGGAGGCCATCGACGCCATCCTGGACGCCATGCGCTGGCTCGGCCTGGAGCACGACGGCGAGGTGGTCTACCAGAGCCGCAGGGCGGAGCGCCACAACGAGGTCATCGACCAGCTTGTGGCCTCGGGCCACGCCTACTGGTGCGACTGTTCCAAGGAACAGGTGGACGAGATGCGCGAGCGGGCCCGCGCCGCCGGGCGCAAGCCCAAGTACGACGGCTCCTGCCGGGAGAAGGGCCTGGGGCCGGATTGCGGCGGGGTGGTGCGCTTCAAGACCCCGCTGGCCGGGTCCGTGGCCTACGACGACATGGTCAAGGGCCCGAGCGCGGTGAACGTGGAGGAGCTGGACGACCTGATCCTGCGGCGCAGCGACGGCGGCCCCACCTACAACCTCGCCGTGGTGGTGGACGACCACGACATGGACGTGACCCACGTGCTGCGCGGGGACGACCACGTGGCCAACACCTACCGCCAGATTCCCATCTACCAGGCCATGGGCTGGGACGTGCCGCGCTTCGGCCACGTGCCCATGATCCTCGGGCCGGACAAGAAGAAACTCTCCAAGCGCCACGGCGCGCTCTCGGTGATGGAATACGAGAGGATGGGCTACCTGCCCGAGGCCGTGGTCAACTACCTCGTGCGCCTGGGCTGGTCACACGGCGACCAGGAGGTCTTCAGCGTGGAGGAGCTCCAGAAGCTCTTCACCACCGAGACCCTCTCCTCCTCGCCCTCGGTGTTCGACATCCAGAAGCTGGACTGGCTCTCGGGCCAGTACATGCAGCAGGCCGACCCCGACCGCCTGGCCCGGGAGGTGGAGCGCGTCGTGGTCATGGAACTGGGCGAGGACGAGACCGCGCACCTGAACATGAATCGGCTGCGCGGTGCCGTGCCGCTGCTCCAGCCGCGCGCCAGGCACCTGGTGGACCTCGCCGAGCAGGCGCGCATGTTCCTGGTGCCTTCGGCGTTTCTGCACTTCGACGAAAAGGCCGTGCACAAGTTCCTGACGCCCGAGGCACGCGAGCTGCTGGACGGCCTGCGCACCCGGCTGGCCGGGGTTTCGCCGTGGAAGGAGGAGGAGATCGAGCAGTGCATGCGCGCGTT
Source organism: Desulfovibrionaceae bacterium (assembly GCA_050253205.1). Classification (GTDB taxonomy): domain Bacteria; phylum Desulfobacterota; class Desulfovibrionia; order Desulfovibrionales; family Desulfovibrionaceae; genus JAHJKV01. The sequence goes on along the minus strand of JBFWJM010000062.1, from coordinate 1,717 downwards.
CATCGAGGAGCGGGAGCTGGCCTTCAAGGTGCTGGCCCAGCCCGTGCGCGTGGCCGTGACGGGCTCCACCAAGAGCCCGGGCCTGTTCGAGACCCTGGCCGTGCTCGGCCGGGACGAGACCCTGGAGCGGCTGCGCCGCGTGGTGGAAGACTTCGGGGGCTGAGCGCCCGGGGCCTTCCCGAAAAAGAATCGACAGCCCGGTTCTCCGCCCGGCCCTCCGCCCGGAGGCCGGGCTTTTCTCATGCCCGGGCCGACGGCCCCACTCCCCACGGCAGACAAGGCGCAGGGGCGGGCCTTGGCCGAAGCGAACCCATCTGTACGCGAAGGCCCGGCGCGCCCGCAACGGTGTCGGCAGGGAGGCGTGGCGCTCAGGCCCCCTCGTCCACGAGAAATTCCTTGATGGTCCGCTTGATCCTGTCCCGGATGTCGCGCACCTGGCGCATCTTCTCCTCTTCGCTCCCGGCGGCCTCGGCCGGGTCGGGGAAGGGCCAGTTCACGCGGTAGGCCACGCCGGGGAAGATGGGACACTTGGCGTCGGTTTCCGCGTCGCAGACGGCGATGACGTGGGTGTAGAGGTTGCCCTCGCGGAAGAGGTCGAACACGGAGCGGGGCTTGTGGCCGGAGACGTCAAGCCCGGCCTCGGCCATGGCCTTGACCACGAGGGGGTGGACCTCGCGGGGTTCGAGCCCGGCGGACTCGGCCTGGAACCGCCCCCCGGAGAGGGCGTTGAGAAAGGCCTCGGCCATGACGCTGCGGGCCGTGTTGTGCTGGCAGACGAAAAGGACTTTGTTCATTCGTGACTCCTGGAAGAAGGTTTGCGGGAGCCTAGCACGGGATTGTCACGACACGGTGTCGGCGGGAGAGGTTTTTTCGGGCGCTTCGTCCTGTTCCTCGTCGATGATGGCGGCGGCGGTGTCCGTGGCGAACTCCACGAAGTCGTAGCAATGGCGCAGCAGGCCCAGCTCGCGGAAGCGCGCCATGTCCGCCGGATTGGAGAAATCGCACCCGGTGAGGCCCTTGCAGGTGAGCTGGCCGTGGCTGGCCTGGAAGCGGTCGAGAAATTCCTGGCAGGCTGCGTAGCAGTGTTCCAGCTCGGCGCGGGCCTCGGCGTCCGCTGGCGGGTTTTCGCGCCCGAGGGCGAGGCCGATGCCGAGCAGCGCCCCGCTCACCGCGCCGCAGGTGGAGCCCGTGCGCGAGACGCCCGAGCACAGCCCGGTGGCGATCTTCGGGATGAGCGGGGAGGCCACGCCCAGGTGGCGGGCCAGGGCCGTGAGCACGGCCTCGGCGCAAAAATGCGGCCCGAACAGGGAGCGGGCGTATTGGCCCGGGGACTTGGCTGAGGATTCTGACATGGCGGCTCCTTTCCCGCAGAAGTAGCCCCGGCTCCGGCCCCGGTCAAACAGCAATGCGTGATGGGAGCGTTCGGGGCCGCTTATGGCCGGACCCTGGCCGCACAACGGAAAAGACCCCGCCGAAGCGGGGTCGGAAAAAACGGTTCCCCAATAAGGGTTAGCTCTCGGTGGGGCGGGCGGCGGGTTTGACCACGAGCCCGGTGCGGATGCACCGCGTGCAGGCCGTGATGGTCTTCACGGAGCCGCTGGCGTCCTGGTGGCGAACCTTCTGCAGGTTCGGCATGAAGCGACGGCGGGTCTTGATGTGGGAGTGGCTGACGTTGTTGCCCGTGGCGGGGCCTTTGCCGCTTATATCGCAAACCTGG
>JBFWJM010000061.1:0-13132 GCA_050253205.1 Desulfovibrionaceae bacterium | reverse complement strand
CTCAGTGCGCACCACAACAATATGAAAATATTCAAGATTTACGGGCAAAAAAATAGGCTGGGTCAGACGATTTCGGAGCGCGAAAGCACCAGGATGAAGCGCTTAAGCAGGTCCATGTCAAAGCAGTCGCCCTCATCCTTCATGGCCGTGAGCGCGGCGAAGGGGGTGATGCCGCGCTGGAACTCGGTCTGCCTCGTGAGGTTGTCGAAGACGTTCACCAGGGCCACGGCCCGGGCGTAGACGGGCAGCTCGTCGCGCCTGGCTCCCGAGGGGTAGCCCAGGCCGTCGCAGCGCTCATGATGAAACAGGATGCAGTTGAGCGCTTCCTGGCTCATGGGCAGCCGCGAACACACGGACACGCCCAGGGCCGGATGGGAGCGCAGCACGGCCTCGTCGTCCTCGGTGCGCTGGCCCGGATCGCCGATGATGAGCCGCTCGGGCAGGCGCGTCTTGCCGATGTCATGCAGCAGCGCGCCGATGGCCACCTCGTTCACCACGCTGGCGGCGAGGTCCTCGAAGGTGCCGAGCAGCGCCGTGACGTAGACCATGGTGGAGAGCCCGTGACGGTAAGACGAGAAGCCCTTGCGCATGTAGAGGGAGAGCTCCTTGAGGGCGACAGGATCGGTGAAAAAGGCCGCCGTGGAGCGGACCACGGACTTGAGCTTGCCAAACTTGGTGCGCAGGGCCTGCTCGGGCAGGTCGCGGCCGAACACGTCCTCGATCATGTGGGTTGACGCCTCGACCCAGACGCTGGAACGGTCGGAAACGGGCACGGACTCGTCCGCCAGGATCTCCCCGAGGTATTCGGTCAGGTAGTTGTCGTAGCGGTCGCGGTCGATGCCCTTGATCCAGACCCTGGCGATGCCCGCCTCGCCGAGGCGCCGGCGGTGCTCCTCGGTGAATCGCTCGCCCCGGGTGGTGTAGAGCACGAGCTTCTCCCCCTGCTTGAGGAAGACCTCGAACTCCCCCCGGGCGCTGGGGAGGATCAGCAGCGGGGAAATGGGGAAGTACCGGGCGGACTGCTCCTTGGCCCGCTTCCCGTTTGGCTGCGTCATGTGCTGCTCCGGCCCCTCAGGTTCATATGCGAAACTCCCGGCACGCGCCGTGCCGCGCGGCCGTTTCCTGCCTCGGGGATGCTACGTCAGGGCCCGTTGGCCCGTCAACGCCCTGAAGAAATCCAAATGTGCGTCACGCGGCGTACACCCAGGCGACCACATACCGAACCCACAGAGCCATGAACGCAGCCCCGGCGAGGTTCAGCAGCAGGCCCAGGCCGAGCATCACGGAAAGGCGCACCCCGCGCAATTCGCCGAAGGCCAGGGCGTTGCACGGTGTGGCCACGGGGGTCATGAACGCGCAGGTGGAGGCGATGGACACGCCGATCATGAGCGGCAGTGGGGCCAGGGCGCTCTCTCCTGCGGCAAAGAAGGCCAGGGGGAAGAACGCGGCGGCCACGATGGTGTTGGAGAACGCCTCGGTGAGCAGGACCACGGCCAGGAGCAGCGCGAAGGTGAAGACCAGGGGCGGCAGCCCCGCCTCGGCCACGTATCCGAAGAGCCCGGCGGCCTGTTCATCGAGCCGGAAATGGCGCGCCACGAGGACGACCAACCCGAGCACCGCGAGCAGCCCGAGCCCGCGAAGCGGCAGGCCGGAGAATACGTCCGCCGGGCGGAGCAGCGGGCAGGAGAGCCCCTGGCACGGCGGCCCGCCACGGAAGAACAACAGGAACACGAAAAACAGGAAGAACCCGCTGGCCACGGCGGGCTCCAGGCGCGCATACCCGGCCCAGGCCTCGCGCGCCAGGCCGGACCCGGCCCAGAACAGCACGAAGAGCACGAAGAGCTTGAGGCCAGAGCGCTGCCAGGGGGTCAGCTCCCTGGGGTGCCTCGGCGCGAGGAGCTTCCCGCCCCGGCGCAGCCTTCTCGGCACGGCCAGGATGGCCAGCCCCCAGGCCACGGCCAGGAGCAGCGCGGCCAGGGGCGCGGCCCAGGCCATCCAGCTGAGGAAGGTGATGGCCTCCCGGCCGGGCACCTGGAAGAGGTCGAGCGCGCCCACGAGCATGAGGTTGGCCGGGGAGCCTATGAGCGAGCCCATGCCCCCGATGTTCGCGCCGTAGATCACGGCCAGGGCCAGGGCGGTGGTCATGGCACCGGGCCCGTGCCTCCTGGAGAGCTCGGCGTCCACGGCCTTCAGCGCCGGGAGCATGGCCAGCACGGTGACGGCGTTGGGCAGAAACAGGGAGAGCAGCGCGGCCGCGAGCATGATGAAAAGCAGGAGCCGCCCGGCCCCGCCGCCCGGCTGCATCTGGCCGCTGCCGCTTCTTGCCAGGGCGCGGTCCACGAAGGTGTCGGTGAGCTTGGTGACCGCCAGCAGGCGATACACGAGGTAGCCGCCCGCGAAGAGCAGCAGCAGGGGCAGCCGGTGCCAGAGGTAGGCGGGCGCGCCCGCGAGGGAGAGGCCGGAGAGGTCCATGCCCGGCAACCTACGGCATGAAGGCGGGGATGGGAAGCGTGCGGGGCTACTCGGCCAGCGTGAACCTGGCGGCGGGTGCGGCGGGGGCCGCCAGGGAGGCGGCCAGACGCGCGGCCTCCGTGGCCGGAGCACTGGAGATGCGGGCTTTGGCGGCGTGCGCGTTGGCGGCATGCAGGGCAGCGCGCGGAGCCCCTGCCGGGGCCAGGCAGAGGTCCATGGCCGCCAGGGCCAGCAGGCAGGCGGCGAAGGCCAGGGCGAGGTAGCGTTTGGGCAGTCGGGTCGGCATGCCGATCTATATATAGATGTACAAAGCCCCGTTCATGGCGAACGGGTGACGAAACAAGGGACTATGGACGCTCTTTCCAACTTTCAGGATGGCGGCTCAATAAGCTCCGCCCGCTCCAAAGGCCCCAGCTTCAGCGCGTTCGACAGGATTTGCTGCGCGTCCATGGTGCAAGCATGACCCAAGGGCAGGGCTGACGGCAAGTTACCGTATCGCCCAACACACCGAAACCGCCTTCCCTATAATATACTTCATAATATACTTCGCCTTTGGCCGCCATTCCCTTCCCCACCCCTCTTTGCTATAGCTTCCCCATGCCCGAATTCATCCATCTCCACGTCCACTCCGAATATTCCCTGCTCGACGGGGCCATACGCATCAAGGACCTCTGCCAGAAGGCCAAGGACCTGGGCATGCCCGCCGTGGCCGTGACGGACCACGGCAACATGCACGGCGCGGTGACCTTCTACCAGACCGCCATGGACATGGGCATCAAGCCCATCATCGGCTGCGAGGTCTACGTGGCCCCCGGCGACGTGGACGAGGAGTTCGCCCACAAGAAAAAGACCGAACGCTACCACCTCGTGCTCCTGGCCAAGAACCAGGTGGGCTACAAAAACCTCATCAAGCTGGTGAGCCTCGGGCATCTGGAGGGCTTCCACTACAAGCCGCGCGTGTCCAAGTATCTGCTGAACAAATATTCCGAGGGGCTCATCTGCCTCTCGGCCTGCCTGGGCGGCGAGGTTCCGGCCAAGCTCTCCACCGAGGGCCTGGAGGCGGGCATTCAGGCGGCAAAGGAATACGCCGCCATCTTCCCGGGAAATTTCTACCTGGAGCTCCAGGTCAACGGCATCGAGCGCCAGAAATCGGTCAACAAGATGCTCAAGCAGGTGGCCGAGGCCACAGGGCTGCCCCTGGTGGCCACCAATGACTGCCACTACCTGAACAGCGGCGACGACGAGGCCCACGACATCCTGCTCTGCATCCAGACCGGCAAGACCGTGGACACCCCCGGGCGCATGCGCATGGACACGGACCAGCTCTACTTCAAGAGCCAGGAGGAGATGGAGGCGGACTTCGAGGATGTGCCCGAGGCCATTGCCAACACGCAGAAGATCGCCGAGCGGTGCAACGTGGAGATCGAACTGGGGAACTACTCCTTCCCGGTGTACGAACTGCCCGAGGGCATGACCATCGACGCCGAGTTCGAGCGCATGAGCCGCGAGGGCCTCAGGAAGCGCATCGAGAACATCACCTACGAAATCGACGAGGACGCCTACTGGAAGCGGCTCGACTACGAGATCGGCATCATCAAGGAGATGGGCTTCCCGGCGTATTTCCTCATCGTCCAGGACTTCATCAACTGGGCCAAGGACAACAAGATACCCGTGGGCCCCGGGCGCGGCTCGGCCGCCGGGTCCATTGTGGCCTGGGCGCTGCGCATCACCAACCTCGACCCCATCCCCTACGACCTGCTCTTCGAGCGCTTCCTCAACGTGGAGCGCATCTCCATGCCGGATATCGACGTGGACTTCTGCGAGCGCCGCCGCCTGGAGGTGGTCAAGTACTGCTCACAGAAGTACGGCCATGACCACGTAGCCCAGATCACCACCTTCGGCACCATGAAGGCCAAGGCGGTGGTGCGCGACGTGGCCCGCGCGCTGGGCATGGAGTTCGCCGAGGGCGACAAGATCTCCAAGCTCATCCCCGAAGAGCTGAAAATGACGCTCGACAAGGCCCTGGAGCTGGAGCCCGAGCTGCGCATCCAGTACGAATCCGACGACCGCATCCGCAAGCTCATCGACGTTTCCAAACGGCTGGAGGGGCTCTCGCGCCACGCCTCGACCCACGCGGCCGGGGTGGTCATCTCCGAAGAGCCCATGGACCACTACCTGCCGCTGTACACCGGGAAGAAGGACGAAATCGTCACCCAGTACGACATGAAGCGGGTGGAGAAGGTCGGGCTCATCAAGTTCGACTTCCTGGGCCTGCGGACCATGACCGTGGTGCAGGACTGCCTCGACATCATCGCCCAGCAGGGCAAGACCCCGCCCGACCTCGACACCATGCGCCTGGACGACCCGGCCACCTACGACATCTTCATCAAGGGCGACACGGACGGCGTGTTCCAGGTGGAGAGCTCGGGCATGCGCAAGTACCTGCGGATGCTCAAGCCGAACTGCTTCGAGGACATCATCGCCATGCTCGCGCTCTACCGCCCGGGGCCCCTGGGCTCCGGCATGGTGGACGAGTTCATCAAGCGCAAGCACGGCGAGATCGCCGTGAGCTACCCGCACCCCAGCCTGGAGGCGACCCTCAAGCCCACCTACGGGGTCATGGTCTACCAGGAGCAGGTCATGGCCACGGCCATGATCATCGCCAACTACTCCCTGGGCGAGGGCGACCTGCTGCGCAGGGCCATGGGCAAGAAGATTGCCGAGGAGATGGCCAAACAGCGCAAGCGGTTCCTGGAAGGCGCGCGGGAGAACAACATCCCCGAGAAGATCGCCAACGACATCTTCGACCTCATGGAGCAGTTCGCCTCCTACGGCTTCAACAAGTCACACTCGGCGGCGTACGCGCTCATCAGCTACTACACCGCCTACCTCAAGGCCCACCACAAGGTGGAGTTCATGGCCGCGCTCATCAGCTCGGAACTGAACAACACGGACAAGGTCTACGCCTACATCAACGCCTGCCGCGAGATGGGCATCGAGGTCCGCCCGCCGGACGTGAACCTCTCCTTCTCCTCCTTCTCTGTAGCCGAGGGGGCCATCCTCTTCGGCCTGGCGGGCATCAGGAACGTGGGCGGCGAGGCCGTCAACGACATCGTGGCCGAACGCGAGGAGAACGGGCCCTTCACCGACCTCGTGGACTTCTGCACCCGGGTGAACCTGCGCAAGGTCACCAAGCGGGTCATCGAATATCTCGTCAAGTCCGGTGCGTTCGACAGCTTCGGCTGCTCCCGCGCGGGGCTCGTGGCCGGGCTGGACAAGGCTGTGGGCTACGGCCAGAAGAAGGCCAAGGAAAAGGCCCAGGGCATGATCAACATGCTCGACATGCTCGGCGGCGGGGGCCAGAGCGCCGAGGCGGACGCCGTGTGCATTCAGCTCGACGAGGTCCACGGCCCGGAATGGGTGGACCGGGAGAAGCAGCGCTTCGAGAAGGAGGCGCTGGGCTTTTTCCTCACCTCCCACCCGCTGCTGGCCCACCTGAAGGACATGCGGCGCATCCATCTGCACACCCTGGAGGAGTGCCGCTCCTACCCCGGCGCGGCACAGGTGCGCATCGGCTGCATCGTGGCGGACGTGAAGGTGGCGCTGACCAAGAAGGGCGATAAGTACGCCCGCTGCCAGATCGAAGACCTCTCCGGCTCCGGCGAGCTGATGGTCTGGCCGCGCACCTACGAGGAGTGCGCCGCGCTGCTCGGCGGGGAGGAGCCGCTCTACGTGGAGGCCAAGATGGAGGGCGACGCGGGCCAGGCCAGCGAGTCCGGCCAGGCGCGGCTCATCGCGGACAAGATCACCCTGCTGGCCGAGGCGCTGGAGAGCAGCCACGAGCCCGTGCACCTGACCCTGAACCACCAGTTCTGCTCCAAGGAGCAGCTCGGGCGGCTCAGGTCCATCCTCATGGAACACAAGGGGCGCACGCCCGTGTACCTGCACCTGGGGCTCGACGGCAGCACGGCCTCCCTGGAGTTCGGGTCGAGCTTCCGGGTGGCCCCGGGGAGCGAGTTCTGGACCAAGATAGAGACCTGGCAGGAGGGGCTGCGATGAACGGCGCGGACGCCCTGGAGCTGCTCGGCAGGCTCTTCTGGCTGCTCGTCGCGGCCGGAGCCCTGGCCCTGATGGCCCTGCCGTTCCTCTCCTGGATGAACGGCGCGCGCACCCGGCTGCTCCTGCGGCGGCTGGCCGAGGAGCAGGAGCGCCAGGCCGCGCTGCTTGGCGCGCTGCGCTACCAGCTCGCCCAGCTGGAGCAGACCGTGGCGGCCCCTGGCCGAAGCCAGGACCAGGAAACGGACCCCGTGCTGGAGCGCACGGTCCATTCCGCTGTGGAGAATGCCCTGGACCAGGCCCTGGGCCCGGCGCTGGAGCGCGCAGCCCGCGAGGCGGCCCAGGCCGCGACCAAGGCTGCGGACGAAGCCGCCCGCAAAGCCCCGCGCCCGGCCGCCCTGCGCGCCTTTCCCCCCGCCATGCCCGCCGGCGCACCCGGGGGAGAAGACGAGGGCCACCTGCCGGACCACTTGCCGGGCCACTTGCCGGGCCACCTGCCGGACCAATTGCAGGACCAATTGCGGGAACGCCAGCCGGGCGCACCCGGGAAAGAAACCGCGGCAAAGGACGGAGGGCGGGACGAACGCGCCTTCCTCCTGGAGGAGGAATGATGGCCGGAACCTGGAAGCTCACCGTGCGGCGGGAATTTTCCGCCTCGCACCAGCTGCGCCACTACGGCGGCAAGTGCGAGCGCATGCACGGGCACAACTTCGGCGTGGAGGTGGTGGTGGAGGGCGAGCGCCTCGACCCGGACATCGAATACCTCGTGGATTTCGGGGACCTCAAGCGCCTCACCGACGAGATACTGGCCCGCCTGGACCACCGCCACCTCAACGAGACCCCGCCCTTCGACCGGGTGAACCCCTCCTCGGAGCGCATCGCCGAGCATGTCTACACCGAGCTGGCCCCCCGCCTCGCGGCCGTGGCCCCGCGCGTGCGCCTTGTGGAGGTTTCCGTGAGCGAAAAGCCCCAGCAGCGCGCCACCTACTCGGAACGGTGATGCGCCTCTTGCTGCAACGCGTGCGCCGGGCTGCGGTCTTCGTGGAGGGCCGAACCGTGGGCGAGAGAGAGCGGGTTCCCGCCCCACACCCGGCTGCAAATTGAACCTGATTCAATCAAGACATGGTCTGCTTTCCGGCACTCCGTACTAGCAATATCAATATGCCTTGAGCACTTCGGAGCAATACAGCTGCAAAGCGGCGCAACCGCGACCGGACAATGTCTTGTACAGCTTTGAAGCAGCGGCATATTGACCAAATATTTCATTAAGATTTGCCTGCTGAAACATTTTCAATTCATCGCGCGTCGCACACTGCAATATCATATACATCCTGGAAGGCATCCCCTCACGGTGATACGGACTACTCTGATATTTTGTCAGCAACTTGTAATACGATCTCTCCGCATCACTGAACTTTCCGGACAACAATTCCGAAGAAGCTTGATAGTACATACTATCATCTCCATATTCAAATTCCTCACATTCCACGCTTGCTGTTCTGCAAAACTCGCTAGCAATAATAAAGTTGACCGGCGAACCGACAGACCCTTTAGAAAGATCAGAAAAAGCTTGTTCACACTTGAGATACCAATCAACACACCCTGAAATATGTGCTTTTATTACTACCTCTCTTTTTTCCTCTTGCTTTGGGGTGGCCTCCTTTGTGACAACAGGCTTTTCGCGGACTACCGCTGGCTGGCTTCCTGAAAAGAAAGCACATGACACGGATAGAACCATCAGCACAACAAGTGCAATCATATTCCAAATGTTATTCATGGAACATATTCCGCATAAATACTTTCAGGAGCGCCACACATCTTCAACCCTTCCACCAAGACCAGAATCATCCGCTCATGGCTCTCCGAAGACCCGCGAGTCGCACTTGAGAATATCTTGTTTCTGTTTACAGCAGCTTTGTTTATCTTCTTGTATTGATACGATATGTCACCAAGCATTCCCTTCAGCATTACGTACAACTCATCTTTGTATTCATGATTATCATTAATCAAGTTTGCAAGATACACACTATCATCAAAGCCCTGGCCACGCTGGACATAGAGCCTTGGTTCAAGATCGAATGCACTGTCGCTGGCAGCATGTGCCTGCGCAACAGTCATAAAACCGAGAACCTTCTCTTTCAGGCAGTTCATATCGCACGCGATGTCCTGAACCTTTTCCTCCACTCCATTGGCCACTCTCTCCAGCTCCGGGTTCCCTCGCTCTCCATAAAAAACCGTCAGCCCAAGCCCCAGCACCGTGGCAAGAACACCCAGGATCGCCTTGGAAGTGTTGCTCATGTTAGACCTCACGGGTAAGAGATAACAACGAGATTCAAACCAATAAAACTATACTGGCAGATTTATTTTTTGGCAATAAGGAATTTGCTCCCCATTGAAATCAAGTTCGTATTACGCGGACATAACAACTGAAGGAAAAACATGCGCCTCTTGCTGCAACGCGTGCGCCGGGCTGCGGTCTTCGTGGAGGGCCGAACCGTGGGCGAGATAGAGACAGGGCTGCTCGTGCTCGCGGGGTTCGGCCTGGAGGATGGCGAGGGCCTGCCCGGCTCCCCGCTCTGGGAAAAGATGCTCGACAAGGTCGTGCACTTGCGCATCTTCCCCGACGACGGAGGACGCATGAACCGCAGCCTCGCGGACGCGGGCGGCGACCTCTGCGTGGTTTCGCAGTTCACCCTCTACGCGGACTGCCGCCGGGGGCGACGGCCCTCGTTCACCGCCTCCTGCCCTCCGGAACCGGCCGAGCGCCTCTACGACCGCCTGCTCGACGACCTGGAGGAACGCGCCCCGGGGCGCTTCGCCTCGGGCAAGTTCGGCGCGGAGATGGACCTCGACTTCGTGAACTGGGGCCCGGTGACCATCCTGCTCGACTCGGCCCTGCTCTAAAGGGCCGCCGAGGCAGGTGCCCACATCACCAGGGCCGATTTCCCCCGGCCACATTCCGCCCAGAGCCTTCCGCCCTTCCCGGCAAGGCCGAGGCTGGTCCCTCCGTCGTAGCCGGGCCCTCCCCGCTCATGCCGGAGCATGAGCCTTCCCGCCACCAGAATCATCCCCGGTACCGATGCCGTTTTCCCGTGCGGCGGCCTACCTTTGTATCCAACAAAGGAAATCGCCATGCACGCCAGACACGTCATCCTCTTCGCCGCCGCAGCCCTCGTCGCTCTGCTCGCCACGTTCGCCCTGCTGGCCGTCAGCGGCACGGCCGCAGCTTCGGCGGAGACGGCAAGCGGTGCGCAGCACGTCGCCTCCGGCGGTGGCCCCTGGCTTCTGGGCGCCGCTCTCTTCGGCCTGGTGGGCTTGCAGCGCATCCGCCGCCACTGATCCCGCCTATTCCCCGGCGGAAACGCTCCTAGCGTTGACATTCCGCCCCTCCCGGCAGGGATTTTCCGTCGTTACCCCGCCCCGGGAGAAAACGCCACCCACATCCGGAGAACGGCATGGCCGGGCACTCGTCTAGACTTCCTCTAGCGATGCGGCTATCCTCATGCCCGAACCGGGGCAAACGAGGTGCGGACGTGGCAGACTACACCTTTCGGGCGGACGACATGCGGCCCGGGGAGCTCCGCCCCCTGGCCGAGGTCATGATCCTGCTCAAGAACCTCATCGGCAACGACTCGACCCTCTACGAGCTCGACCTTGCCGTCACGGAGGCCTGCGCCAACGTGGCACGCCATGCCTACGACAAGGGCGAGGCCTGCCCCGTGGAGGTGCGCGTGCGCGTGCACCAGGGGGTGGAGGTGGAGGTGCTCGTCACGGACTGGGGCAGGGGCATCCCCGAGCAGCACATGCAGGCCGGGCTGCCCGAGGACGACGCCGAGTCCGGCCGGGGCATCCCGCTCATGACCGACCTCTGCGACCGCGTGAGCTTCCACAAGCAGGGCGACCGCAATACCGTCACCCTGCTCAAGCGCGTGCCCGCCCGGCACTGGCGGGAGTAGCCCGAATCCATGCCCGCCCGCCCCTCCCCGCCGCGCGTCCTGCTGCTCACCAGCCAGTATTTCCTCATGGGCGAGATCAAGGCCGCGTGCGAACGCACGCAAACGCCCCACCTGCTCCTCGACCTCAACGCCAGGGAGATGGACCTCGACCGCTTTGTCGGCCTGCTGGGCGAGGCCGTGGCGGCCCTGCGGCCGCACTTCGTGCTCACCGTGAACCACCTGGGCGTGGACCGCGAGGGCGTGCTGCTCGAACTGCTGGCCCGGCAAAACCTGCCCCTGGCCTCCTGGTTCGTGGACAATCCCTTCCTCATCCTGCCCGTGTACCCTCCCCGGCACCTGGAGCGAACGGCCCTGTTCACCTGGGATGCGGACAATGTCGCCCCCCTGCGGGCCATGGGCTTCGCGCACGTTTCCCACCTGCCCCTGGCGGCGGATGCGGCGCGCTTCGTCCCCGGCATTGATGGAGCGCGGCCGGGGTGGCGCGCGCGGGTCAGCTTCGTGGGCAACTCCATGGTCCGCAAGGTGCGCGCCAGGCTGGAGGCCGCCGCCCCCTCCCCGGCCCTGGCCGCCCGGGTGGAGGAGATCGCCGCCGCGTTCGGCCCGTCCGAGTCGCGCAGCCCGGCGGCCTTTCTCCTGGAGCGCTTCCCAGGCCTGGCCGGAGAGTTCGCCGCCCTGGGCTCCCCCGCGCGAAAGCTCGCCTTCGAGACGCTCGTCACCTGGCGCTCCACCCTGGACTACCGCCTGGACTGCGTGCGCCGCCTGCTGCCCTTCCACCCGCTCATCGCCGGAGACGACGGCTGGAGGGAGCTGCTGCCCGCCGAAGGCTGGGCCGCGCACCCCGAGCTCGGTTATTATGAAGACCTTCCCGCCTTCTACCCGGCCAGCGAGATCAACTTCAACTGCACCAGCCTCCAAATGAAGGGCGCGGTGAACCAGCGCGTGTTCGACGTGCCCTCGGCCGGGGCCTTCCTGCTCACGGACCACCGCAGGCAGATGGAGCGCCTCTTCGAGCCGGGCGAGGAGATCATCGCCTACCGCCACCCGGACGAGATTCCCGGGCTGGTGGAACGCTGGCTCGCAGACCCCGAAGGCCGGGCGCGCATTGCCGCCGCCGCCAGGCGGCGCATCCTCGCCGAGCACACCTACGACCATCGGCTGGCCGGGCTCTGCACGGCCATGGACGAGGCCTTCGACCTGGGGATGTCCGGGGGCAAGCCGTGAGCAAGCCCATCCTCGTCATGCAGATGCAGCGCATGGGCGACCTGATCCTCTCGTTCCCGCTGTTTCTCTGGCTGGAGCGGCAGTTCCCCGGCAGGCGCATCCTCGTGCTGGCCGAGCGCGCGTTCTACGAACCGCTCATGAGCATCAGCCCAGCGGTGACGTACTTCCCCTGGGAGGGGGCGGGCGAGCTGCGCAAGCGCTCCTTCGAGCTGGTGCTCAACCTCTCCATCCGCGACCAGGCCGCGAGCCTGGCGGCCGAGCTGGACGCCGACGAAAAGCTCGGGCCCCTGCTCCAGGCCGACGGCTCGCGCTACGTGCGCGGCGGCTGGCAGCTCTACCGCGCCTCCCTGGTGGCCAACAACCGCTACAACCGCTTCCACTGGGCCGACCTCAACGCCCTGGACGTCATCGACTTTCGGCGCATGGCCAGGACGGCCTTCTCCGAACCCCGCCCGCCCGTGGCCGTCAACCCGGACGAATTCAGTGTCGGGCTCTTCCTCGGTGCGAGCGAAAAGGCCAAGCGGCCCTCCCCCGCCTTCTGGGCCGAGCTCTGCGTGCGGCTGCTGGAGCGGGGCATCCGCCCGGCGCTCTTCGGCGGCCCGGCGGAAAAGCACCTGGGCAACGCCGTGCGCACTCGCTTCGGCCGCCCCCTGCCCAACCTCTGCGGCAAGTTCGGGCTCAAGGAGCTGGTCCGAGCCATGGGCACGCTCCAGCTCTTCATCACCCCGGACACGGGGCCCATGCACCTGGCCTCCTGGACCGGCTGCCGGACGCTGAACCTCTCCATGGGCCCCGTGCACCCCTTTGAGACAGGGCCCTACCCACCAGGGCACGCCGTGCTCCGCGCGGACATGGACTGCGCGCGCGGCTGCTGGCACTGCACGCGCGACAGGCTCCACTGCCACGACCCCATGACCCCGGAGGCCGTGGCCGCCGTGGCCGCGCGCATGGCCCGGGGCACGCTCCCGGCAAACCCGCCCCCGGGCCTCAGGCTCTACGAAACCGCCAGGCCTCACGGCCTCCACGCCCTGCGGCCCGTGGGCCCCAGGGAGGACGGACCCTTCCTGCGCACGGCCGTGTTCTGGAGAAACTTCCTGGCCTGGAGGCTGGGCCTCTGGGGCGAGGACGTGGCCGCCAGCGGTGCCCGCCTCCTGCGCGAACGCGCCCCCGAGCGGGCGGACGATCTGGCCGCCGCCCTGCCCGGATTGCTGGCCGGGCTGCGCCGGGCTGCGGCTTCCGGCATCCCGGCCTCCATCTGGGAAACCTCCCCCGCCCCGCTCAAGCCGCTTACCGGGTGGGCGGAACTCTCCTTGCAGAACGAAAACCACTCCCCCGCCGCCTACGCCCGGATGATCGAAACCCGTGTAGCCGCCCGGGCCCGGCTCGGCGGCTGAGCGCTCCGCGCTAGGAGCCGCCCGGGCCCGGCG
>JBFWJM010000060.1:0-13136 GCA_050253205.1 Desulfovibrionaceae bacterium | reverse complement strand
TGGTGTTGTTTTCCGGCAGGCTGAGCAGGCGCAGCAGCTCGCGGCTCACGCGGACTGGGTCCGGCCCGTGCCGCATGGCCTCGCCGAGGAGGCTTTCGGCGAACACGGCCGCCGCCCCGGAGAGGCGCTGGCGGCGCTGGGGGTCCGCCTGCCCCGGCGCGGGGGAGTCCTTTGGCGCATGGTCCGGCGCGCGCCGCGCGTGGTCCCTGCGGTAGACGTTGATGCGCTGGTAGATCTTCTGCTCGCCCTCGGCGTCATCCCGGGTCCAGACGTCGCGCAGCACGCCGCCGTCGTTCTCCCGGTGGTAGTCCCAGCCGGGGTTGTTGTCCACGATGTCCACCACTTCCAGGTCGTTGAAGTTGTCCGGGTGGTTCAGGGACACCTTCACCGGGCCGCCCCGTGCCTCGAAGGAGACCTCCGCCTCCACAGTCCAGACCTCCTCCGTGGAGGTGGGCGAGAGGGCGAACCCGAGCCAGGCGACCTTGTAGACCGTCACCCCCACACCCACCGCGAGCAGCACGGCCATGAGCGCCAGCAGTTGCCGTTTGCTATTCATCGCTTTCACTCAGCGGGGATGTGGCGAACTCGCGCGTCACGTCCACCACGGCCCGGCCATGAAGAAACGACCGCCCGATGAGCACCGGGAAGTTGAACTGGTCGCGGTCCGTGAGGGTGAACTGCGTGCGGCACTCCAGGGAGCCGATGCGCACCAGCAGTTCCACCACCCGGCGGCGCTGCGGCTCCTCGCCGTGGCGCTTGATGCGCACGGTGCGCGCCAGGGGGCGCTTGAGCTCCGCCATGCGCCCGGTGGATGCATCGGTGACGAAAAAGCGCACCCAGTCCTCGCCGTCGCGCTCGAAGACCTCCACGGAATCCGCGTGCAGCGACGAGGTGGCGGCCCCGGTGTCCACCCGGGCCGGGAGCTGCATCTTGAGCTCGTCGAAGTAGACGTGTTCCTTTTTGCCCAGCACGATCATCTCGCCCACGTCGGGGACGGCGGGGACGGCGGGCGGTGGCGCGGGGGCGGCCCTGCGCCTCGGCTTGGGCGCGGGTTTTTCCTCGGGGGCGGTGTCCGGCAGCTCCACGGGAGCGGGCCAGAAGCCGGGCCCCACGCGGGGCGGGGGCGGCGGGTCGGGGACCGTCTGCCTGGGCGCGCAGGCGGCCGCCGCAAGCACTAGCGCCGCCAAGAGGGCAGGCACGAGCGCGGGCACGAGGGTTCGGCGCATCATTCTCCTCCAACGGGACCAGCTCGGCCGATCCCGTCCTCTTCTCCGACGGCTCCCCGGGCAACGCAACCCGGGCAAAGCCACCGACGCTCGAAACGCACCCCTCATGCGGGCGGCCTACCCCAGATGCCTTTCCCGTGCAACCCGAACGCTCCAACACTTTCAAAGGATTTACTTTTCTTTAACAACACACGGCAATCCAGAAACCAATCCCGGCCCATGTCCCGCCGCCCCAAACAGCCCTTGCACCACGCATGCGCACGAGCCAATACATCTGGCTGCATTTGCGTGGTGCATGTCATTGCCGCCGTGCATGAACCCCGTATCCTGGGTCCATCAGCAACATGCAAACAAGGAGCATGGCATGACCACCTACGGCATTTTTCTCTATGATCTCGTGGCGGAACTGGATTTCGTGGGCCCGTTGCAGGTCTTCGCAGCGTCCAACCAGATCCTGGGCGGCGGCCCCGGGGTCGTGACCATCGCGGCCGGGCGCGAGCCCCTGCGCGGGTTCGGCGGCCTGGCCATCGTGCCGGACGCCACCTTCGCGGACGCCCCCGACGTGGACGTACTGCTCGTGCCCGGCACGGGCGACGTGGAGGCCCCGGCATTGCACGACCCGGCGGCCCTCGCCTTCCTGGCGGAGCGCGCCGGGCGCGTGGCCTGGCTCGCGGCGGTCTGCACCGGGACCGTGCTCCTGCAACGCGCGGGCGTGCTGCGCGGCCGCAAGGTCACGAGCCACTGGATGTACGTGGAGGACCTCGCCAAGGACCCGGAGCTCACCGTGCTGCCGGACATGCGCTACGTGCGCGACGGCAACGTGCTCACCTCCCAGGGCATCTCCGCCGGGATCGACATGGCCCTGTGGCTCGTGGGCCGATTGCACGACCCGGACCACGCCCGACAGGTGCGGCGCATGCTGCAATACGACCCGGCCCCGCCCTACACCGCCGAGGTGTAGCCCCATCCCGGCAGAAACAGCGGCAAATGAGAAAGGGTTCCGGCCGAAGCCGGAACCCTTGTCGTTTTCTTCAGTGCGCGGGAACGGATCACCCCGCGCGGCAGAGCCCCGGGGCCACCTCGCGCAGGTAGGTGGCGCAGACAACGCGCAGCAGGGAGGCGAAGTTCGGCACCTCCCCATGGCAGGCCACGGCCTCGTCGTGGAGGTTCTCCAGGAACTTGGGCAGGGAGATGCCCTCCAGCTCCGCCACCTCCTCCAATATGGCCCAGAACGCGCGCTCCAGGCGCACGCTCGTCACCACCCCATGCAGCCGCACGGAGCGGGTCCAGCCCTCGCAGTGTTCCGGCGGGGTCGTGGCGTATATCCGGCACATGACGGGCCGCCTCCGGCCTCAGCCCAGCAGCGCCGCGAACTGGCGCAGCAGGGCGGGGTGCGCGGGCCAGGCCGGGGCCGTCACCAGGTTGCCGTCCGTCACCGCCCCGTCCAGCGGGATGTCGGCGTATTCGCCCCCTGCGAGCCCTATCTCCGGCGAGCAGGCCGGGTAGCAGGAGACCTTCTTCCCGCCGTAATTGAAAGCCGCGCTGAGAATCTGCGGGCCGTGGCAGATGGCCGCGATGGGCTTGCCCGCGTCGTTGAAGGCGCGCACCAGCTCCAGGACCTGCTCGTCCAGGCGCAGATACTCGGGCGCGCGGCCGCCGGGGATGTAGAGGCCGTCGTACTTCTCGGCCCTGGCGGTGTCGAAGGCGGCGTTCAGGGTGAAGTTGTGCCCGGGTTTCTCGGAGTAGGTCTGATGGCCCTCGAAGTCGTGGATGGCCGTGGCCACCTGGTCGCCCGGTTTCTTGCCGGGGCACACGGCGTCCACCTCGTAGCCCATGGCCTGGAGGGCCTGGAACGGGACCATGAGCTCATAGTCCTCGACGAAATCGCCGCAGATCACCAACACTTTCTTGGACATGTCGCCTCCTTGGTTTGGCCGCAGCATACCCCATGCGCGGGTGCGCTGGTAGGAACATCCTACTACTTTCAGACGCTTTGTCCACCTTGCGGGTCGGATACTGCCGGGCGGTTCATCCCCGCAGTGCGGCCATGTCCACGCCGAGCCGCTTCCACTGGGCGTCCGCCAGCTCGTTCGCCTCGCGGACCAGCTCCCGCTCCCAGGGAGTGAGCACCAGAGTCTCGGAAACCAGCTGCCAGATGTACTTCACCTCGTACTTGTACTCCCGGTAATACTTCGGAATCCGCTTCATGATCTGGTCGCGGCAGTTGGAGCAGCCCACCACCACCACATCCGCCCCCGTGCGCCGGATCTGCTCGTACTTGTGGCGGGCATGATGTGCGGACTCGTCCTCGAAGGGCATGGGCCACATGCCCCCGCCCGCGCCGCAGCAGTAATTGAGCCCCCGGGAGGGCGTCATGTCCACGAAGTCGTCCACGCACTGCCGGATGATCCACCTGGGTTCGTCGTAGAACCCCTTGCCGAAGTGGCGCTCCAGCTCCCGCCCGTGCTTACACGAGTCGTGCCAGGTGAAGCGCCTGCCCGCGTTGACCGACTTGTCCAGGGTGATGCGCCCCTCGCGGATGATCTCGATGAGGTAGTCGTAGAGGTAGATGAATCCCACTTGGTTGTTGGGATCCTCCAGCACACAGGTCTCCATGCCCTTGCGGCAGCCGTAGGAGCCGCCGCCGCAGTCGGGCATGATCATCCGCTCGATGCCGAAGCGGTGCATGAAGTCGATCTTGCGCTTGGCCAGCAGCCGATTGCCCTCGTAGTTGCCGGTGAAAAGGGCCCAGTCCACGGCCTCCCAGCCCTCGGAGGGCACGGTCCAGTCCTCCCCGGCGGCGTAAAACACCTTCCACCACCAGAACTGGTCCTCGAAGTCGCCGTAGACCTCCTTGGAGTTGGGGAAGAACAAGGTCCGCGCGCCCTGCTTGTCGATGGGCACGTAGAAGCCCGGGCACTCCTCGGCCAGGTCCGCACCCAGGTCGGCCATGCCCTCCAGGTACTCGCTCTTTTCAATGGCCAGGTTGTTGCCCGTGTCCAGGTTGTTCTGCATGCCCTGGTGCAGGGTGCCGGGCACCTGCCCGCGCGGGCGAAGGCTCTTCATGTGGGCCATGACCGCCGGGATGTCGATGCCCATGGGGCAGGAATAGGCGCAGCGACCGCACCCCGTGCACAGCCACGGGAATTTGGATGCCACCACCTCCTCCACCAGGCCGATGCCGAGCATGCGCATGACCTTGCGCGTGTCCCACCCCTCCATGCCCGGCGTGCCCGTGACCGGGCAGCCGCTGGAGCAGGTGCCGCAGGCCAGGCAGGCGCTGAAGTCGTACTTCTCCAGAAACTCGCGCACCTCCGGGTCCAGGGGCCTCGTCTCCACCGCCGCCGCCGTCGTCGTCGTCGCCGCCGTTTCCATGGTCCGCTCCTCTCCCCGGCCGTCGGCCGGGCGGTTTCCGGGAGCCGGGTGCGGCTCCCGGTCCGTTGGTTGCTGCAAGGGGGGGAAAGCCCCCGCTTCTAGGCCACCACCTCGTTCGCCACGGCCTGGCCGGACTGGTCGTACATCAGCCCGCAGCGCAGGTCGAAGTGGCGGTTCACGCTCATGGTCGGGCACGGCGCGTTGAGCGCCACCTGGGTCACGGTGGAGCCCAGGAAGGCCTTCTCCGGGTCGCGTTCCCTGGAGTGGTGGGCCATGATGATCAGGTCCGCGCCGGACTGCTGGCCCAGGCGCAGGATCTCCATGGCGGGCTTGCCCTGGCAGGCCTCGAATCCGCACTGCGTGATGCCGTCCAGCCGGGGGCCGTACTCGTCGCGCAGCCGGGTCTCCACCCCGCCAGGGGTCTCCCCGCCCTCGTACACGTGCACCACCTTGAGCCCCGCCTTGTACTGCCGGGCCATCTGGCCGCCATAGCTCACGGCGCATTCGGCCTGGTCCGAGAAGTCCGTGGCCACCAGGATGTTCGTGAACAGCGGCTCCTTGCAGACCACGTCCTTGCGCACGATCATCACCGGGCAGCGGGCCATCTGGCTGACGCGCTCCAGCGTGCTGCCAGCCATGCCCCACATCTGGGAGCGGGTCTCCTCGTATTCCCGGGTATGCGGGCCCATGACGATGAGGTCGGTGTTCTTCTTGCGCGCCAGGCGCAGGATCTCGTTGTGCGGGATGCCGGGAACCACCGTGACCTGCGCCTCGGGGATGCCTTCGAGCAGCGGGCCGTACCCGGCCGTGATCCGCTCCTTGAGGCGCGCGGTCTCGCCCGAGGGCTCCAGGGTCTCGATGGAGCCCCAGCCCTGGGCCATGCCCGCCACGTGCACCAGGTAGAGCTTGGACTCGAACTTGCGGGCGAACTCCAGGGCCGCCCGGACCGCGCAGTCCTCGATGCCGGTCGGCGTGACGCCGACGATGATGTCCTTAAACATGACGTTCCTCCTTGCTGGGGGTTTGCTTCTTCGCTTCCGCCGCCTCGCCCTCCGGCTCCGGTGGCTCCCCGGCCCAGGGCTTCTCGGCCAGCCGCCGCCTTGCCCCGGCGGTCAGGCTCAGGTTCTTCCCGAGCAGCACGGCCCGCTCTCCCAACCCGAACGCCAGGCCCATGAGCTGGGTCAGGTAGAGCACGGGCACGGCCCGCGAGCCGCGAGAGCCGTGCGCCCCGAGCGCCCGGGCCTGATAGCCCTCCAGGTTCATCTGGCACAACGGACAGACCGTGACGATGGCGTCCGCGCCCTGCGCCGCTTCGAGAATGGCCGCCACCCCGGGCAGGGCCACCTCCCGGTGGCCCATCATCAGCGAGGCCCCGCAGCAGCGGCTGGCGCATTCCCAGTCGTGGACCACGGCCCCGAGGGCCTCCAGGATGCCGGTCATGGACGTGGGGTTTCCGGGGTCGTCGAAGACGGGGTACGGCCGCAATATCTGGCAGCCGTAGTACGGTGCCACACGCATGCCGCGCAGGTCGTCCTCCACCATGCGGGCCACGGCCTCCACGCCCACGTCGTTCAGCAGCACGTCGAGCAGATGCCGGACGCGCACCCCGCCGGAATACGTCATGCCCGAGGCGAGCAGCACCTCGTTGACGCGGGCGCAGAGCGTGCGGTTGCCCACCACCTCCCTGTTCACCTTGAGCAGGTTGAGGTAGCAGGCCGAGCAGGGCGCCAGCACGTCCAGGCCGTCCATGTCGCGCTGCACGAGGGCCAGGTTGCGCGCGGGCAGCGCGTAGTTCAGCAGCCGGCTCACGGGCTCGGCCGCGCTCGCGCCGCAGCAGGTCCAGTCCGGTATCTCCACCAGCTCCGCGCCGAGCAGTTCCATGACCGCCCGGGTGGAGACGTCGAACTCCACGGCGCTCTCGGTGAGCGAACAACCGGGATAATAGGCGTACCTCATGATGCTTCCTCCATCTCCCGGGCCTTGGCGAACAACGGCTCCAGCACGCCGCCAGGACCTCCGAACGGCAGGTGCACCTTGCCCCGCCCGAGCATCCTGAGCCCCAGGGGCAGGTAGCCCAGCGCCAGGCCCGGGTTGTCCAGGCGCTTGAGGAACCAGCCGCCCATCATGCCCACCTCCCGGACCCTGCCATGGGCCGCCACGTTCTCCATGAACGCCCGGTAGAACGCGCCGTCCCGGCGGCCCTTTCCGCGCAGCATGGCCAGCCGCTTGAGCGAGGCCATGGCCGAGGTCAGCTTGAGCCCGCGCGGACAGCGCAGGGTGCATGTGTAGCAGGCCGAGCACATCCAGTAGGTGCGGCTTTCGAAGATGGCGTCGACCATGCCGAACTGGATCATCCGCCACATGGCGCGCGGGGTGATGTCCATGGCGGCCCCGTTGGGGCACGACGCCGTGCAGGTGCCGCACTGCATGCAGGCGGAGACCTCGTCCTTCAGGCGGGAAAGCACGAGCCCGCATTCATCCTCGGGGGGGCTCCAGGTCGCCCTTGCAGCTTCGCTCATGACGCCTCTCCTCCTTGTTTGCGGCTCACGCCGGTTCTTCCAGCGCCGCGTCGATGACGGCCATCATGGGCCCGTCGTGGAAGCCCTTGAGCACGGTGGCGCTGTTGGGGCAGACCGCAGCGCAGGCCCCGCACCCCTGGCAGAGAATCTCGTCCACCCGGATGCGCCCGTGCTCCAGGTCCACCACGCGCGCGCCGTACGGGCAGGCCGCCACGCACGCCTGGCACAGCGAGCACAGGGAGTGGCGCACCGAGGCCACCACGGTCTCCCTGGCGATGGTCTCCGCGTTGAGGATGCGCATGGCCCGTTGGGCGGCCGCCTTGGCCGAGGCCACGGTCTCGCCCATGCGCCGGGGCCCCAGGCCCGCGCCGCAGGCGAAGACGCCCTGCTTGAGGAAGTCCACGGGCCGCCACTTGAAGTCCGCCTCTCGGTAGAAGCCGTCCTCGTTGACCTCCACCCCGAAGACCTCCAGCAGGTCCTCCACATCGTTGGGCTCCAGCCCGCTGGAGAGGGAGAGGATGTCCGCCCGGACGACCACGTCCTCGCGCAGGATGGGATCGCGCGCGGTGATCACGGGCCTGCCGTCCTCGAATCCCACCCGTGGCGGGTTTTCCTTGTCGTAGCGGATGAACACCGCCCCGGCGCGGCGCGCCAGGGTGTAGTGGTGCTCCAGGAAGCCGGGCATCATGATGTCGCGGTAGAACACGTAGACCGGCAGCTCGGGGTTGCGCTCCTTGAGGGCGAGCACGTTCTTGACCATCTCCGGGCAGCAGACCCGGCTGCAGTAGGTGCGGTCCTCTGCTCGCCTGCGCCAGCACTGGATCATGGCCACGCCGGAGAGGGCGCGCGCGTCGAGCTGGCCGGTGGCGATCCTCTCCTCCAGGGCCAGGTGGGTCATCACCGAGTCGTGCACGCACAACCCGCTCTCGTAGACCTTGGCCTCATGCGCGCCCGTGGCCAGGATGGTCACGCCGTGTTCCAGCGGGAAGACCCCGTCCGGGCTGGCTATGGCCGAGCGGAAGCGGCCCGCCACCCCGCGCGAGAGCACCACGCGCGAGTCCTTGAACACCTTGATGTTCAGGTGCTTCTCCACCTGGGCCACCAGTTCCTCCATGTATTGCCTGGGGTCGGAGCCGTCGAGCTGGGTGTGCAGGCGCATGGCCGTTCCGCCCAGTTCCTCTTCGGACTCCACCAGGCAGACCCCGCAGCCCAGGTCCGCTATGGCCATGGCCGCGGTCATGCCTGCAAGGCCGCCGCCCACCACCAGCGCCGAGCGGGCCACGTCCACCATGACCGGCGGAGGGGTGGGGTCCACCCCCTGCAACCGGGCCACGGCCGTGGCCAGCGCGGCGAAGATCTCCTTGTCCGTGCCGCCGCCAGGGCTCCCGCCACCAAAGGTCGGGGTGTGGATGTCCACCACGTCCATGAGCGCGGGATTCAGGCCGATGGCCCGGCCCAGCTCCTTGAGGCGCGGGATGTAGGCGTAGGGCATGCAGGCGCCGATGACGATGCGGTTGGGCTTGAACGACCCGACCTCGGCCTCGATGTCCGCCCAGCCTTTGGGCGTGCAGGCGCTGCCCACGCTGGCCACCCGGCACACCGAGTGCAGCTCGGCCAGCCTGCGGCCCAGGCCCTCCACGTCCACGCTCCGCTCCAGGGTGGGGCAGGAGCCGCACAGGGCCACCAGGGTTCGCGGGGGCTCCCGCGAGACGTCCGGATACTCTGGCTCCGGCTCGCTCTCGATGCCCGCCAGCACGTCGTAGGCCTTGATGATGCGCGAGGCGGCCTGGGCGGCGGCCCCGGCGTGGATCACGGATTCGCAGATGTCCTTGGGCTCCCCGAAGGCACCTGCGGCGAACACGCCCACCGCGCTGGTGCGTTCGGGCGAGTACTCCCTGGTCCGCACGAAGCCCCAGTCGTTCAGCTCCGCCCCGGTCATGGCGGCGAGGGCGTCCGTGCCCCTGGGCGGGCGCGCGCCCACGGCGAGCACCACCATGTCGAAGGTTTCGGGCACGAGCCTGCCGTCGTCGTCCAGATATTCCAGTCGGACCCCGCCGCCCTCCTGTGCCGGGAAGAGGGAGTGCGGACGGCTGCGCACGAAGCGCACGCCCGCCTCCTGCTCGGCGTGGATGCGGTAGCGCTGGTACTCCTTTCCGGTGGTGCGCATGTCCATGTAGAAGATGGAGGTCCCGGCCCTGCCGCCCGTGGCCTTCTTGGCCAGCAGGGCCTCCTTGATGGAGAACATGCAGCAGATGCCCGTGCAGAAGTCCGCGTTCTTGCGCACGTCTCGGGAGCCCACGCACTGGATCCAGGCGATGGACTCCACGGGCTTGCCGTCGCCGGGCCGCAGGAGCCTGCCTCCGGTGGGGCCAGTGCCGCTCAGCAGCCGCTCGAACTCCACGGCCGTGAGCACGGCCGGGTGGTCGCGGCACCAGACATCGCTGCCGCCCACGGGGTCGGCGGCCGGATCGTAGCACTCGAACCCGCCCGCCAGCACCACGGCCCCCACCTGCAGCTTCACGGTGACGTCGGAGAGAATGCGCACGTAGAGCTTGTCGAGCCAGGGCACGAAGATGGCGGCGTCCAGGGGCTTTTCCAGGTGCTCGCGCGCACCCTGCATGATCAGGTTCGCGGCCTCTTCCCGACGGTCGGCAGCGGCGAGGATCACCACGGGCAGGTCCGGCCGCAACTCGCGGCAGCGGGTCAGCACTCGCTCGGCATCCACGTCGTCCACGTCCAGGCCGAGCAGCACGAGCCCCCAGCGGTCGTCCCCGGCGAGCAGGTCCACGGCCTCGCGGCCGCTGCCCGTGAAGCGCAGGGGGAAGTTCTCCTCCCCGAGGCCCGCCTCCATCATCAGCCGCACGTCGGGGTCCTTGTCCGCCACCAGGATGTGGAAGTCGCGGCGCTCCTCGAACTTGAAGTCGATGGCCCCTGTGGGGCAAACCTCGTGGCACTTCCAGCAGCGCTGGCAGTTGTCGAGGTCGAGCACGTAGTGGTTGGGGATGGCGTGTGGCACGGGCAGGTAGATGGCGGCGCGCTGGGTCAGCCCGGCGTTGAACTCGCTGTCCACCCGCACGGGGCAGACCTCGGAGCAGGCCCCGCAGCTCACGCACCTGGCGGGGTCCACCAGGGGGGAGGTGCGCTTGAGGGAGACGAGAAACTTGCCCGGCTCGCCCTCGATGGCCGCCACCTCCGAGGAGAGCAGCAGGTCGATGTTGTCGTGGAAGAGCCCCTTGCGCAGGCAGAACTGGCTGGACGAATCCCGCGCCATGAGCGGGAGCATCCGGCACATGCCGCAGTGGTCGGTGGGGAACTGGTGGTCGAGCTGGGCCAGGATGCCGCCGTGGCTGGGGCGGCGGTCGACAAGGGCGACCTTGTGCCCGGTCACGGCCAGGTCCAGGGCCGCCCGGATGCCGCCGATGCCCGCCCCGACCACCAATGCGCCGTATTGCTTCCTCATATCGTCCTCCCGGAGCTGTTTCCCCGTATCAGGCCATGTGCGAAACCGTTTCCAGGAACACGTCCACCATTAACACCGAGATCGGCGGGGCCACGTCCAGGCTCCAGCCCGGCACGTATCCGAAGCTCACCAGCGTGCGCGCCGCCACCGTGCGGAACAGCTCCATCACCGGGATGTCGTTGGGGCAGGCGTTGGAACACTGGCCGCAGCCCACGCAGGCCATGGACATGTGGGCCATGCGCGTGAGGTGGTAGAAGATGGTGTCCGTGGGCATCTTGAGGCTGCCCTTGCGCCGGGCCCAGCCGAGATACTGCCAGGGCTTGTGCTCGAAGACGTCGGTGTTGAAGACGCACTCCTTGCAATAGCAGACCGGGCAGGCCACCCGGCAGTTGTAGCAGTTGACGCAGCCGCAGAGGTATTCCGAGAGGTCGCTCAGGGTTCCGGTCCGGGCCTTGGTGGCCGCGATCATGGCATCGCGGTGCTCGGTGCGCCTGCCGACCAGCGCCTCCAGCACCTCGGCCCGCCCCTCGGCGGCCATGCCCGGCAGGCCGATGTCGTTCAGCAGGGCCTCGCCGCGGGCGCTGTCCGCCAGCACGGGGATGGCCGAGCCGAGATCCGCTCCGGCCAGGCCGATGACCAGGTCCGCGTTGGTCGGGGCCGGGTATTCGCACGAACGGCACGCCGGGGCGATGTCCACGCAGTTCACGGCCGTTTCGGCCATTCCCCCGCGGCCGCCGTGGAAGGCGAGCGTGGCCTCGATGGGCTCACGCCCGTCCACAAAGGCGGGGTAGTCGATGTTGTCGTAGGCCCCCATGCAGTCCACGCCCACGATGATCACGTCGTCGAGGCTGCCCTGGTTGAGCTTGACCAGCTCCACGAAGGCGCGGATCTCGCAGGGGCGCAGCACGGCGGCCATGCGCCCGCCGGACTGCCCCCGCGTGAGCCGCGAGAGGAGCTTGGCGCTGTTCAGGGGAAAGGCCGGTGCCAGCGGGTCCGCGCCTCGGAGCTGTTCGGGGTCCGTCACCAGGGTGGGCATGGGCAGGCCCTTGCCGAAATGGTGCACCGGCACCAGCACGCCGCCGATGGATTCGTTCTCCAGCAGCCCGCGCAGGAACGCCTGCACCGCCGCCACGGGGTTTCCGCCCTCAACCTGGAGCTTCGCTGTGGTCGCCATGGCTTGCCTCCCGCCTAGACCACGGCCATGGAACGCGCTTCCATGGGGCCGAGTTCTCGTATTTCGTTGATGAAGTTGTTCACCGTGGCCGCGAATTCATTGCCCTCGCTCGCCCCGACCCAGGTCAGCTTGACGCGCTCGCGCTCGATGCCGAACTGGGGGAGTATCTCGCTCAGGAGCTTGACCCGCCGCCGGGCCTTGTAGTTGCCGTTGATGTAGTGGCAGTCGCCGGGGTGGCAGCCGCTGACGAGCACGCCGTCCGCCCCGGAGAGCAGGGACTTGACGATGTATTTGGGGTCCACCATGCCCGTGCACATGACGCGCACCAGGCGGAGATTGGGCTGCTGCACCATGCGCGAGGTGCCCGCGAGGTCCGCCGCGGTGTAGGTGCACCAATTGCAGACAAAGGCCAGGATGGTCGGTTCGAATTCGCTGCTCATGACTGCCTCCTAGGCACCGCCCGGCTGGTCCGCGCCCGCCGTCGCGGCCGAAGCCGTTACGGGCGGAGGCTCGAACATCATGCCGAGCATGCCGTCGATCTCGTTGAATATCTGCGTCTGGTTGAAGTGCTTGACCTGGGCCGCGCCGCTCGGGCAGTACCCGGCGCAGCTGCCGCAGCCCTTGCACATGGCCTCGTTGATCACCGACACGCGCCGCCGCTCGTCGAACTCGATGGCCGAGTACGGGCAGAGGTTGATGCACACCCGACAGCCGATGCACACGTCCGGGTCGATCCAAGACGTGGTCGGGGAGATGGAAACCTTGCCGCGAGCGGCCAGGGCGATGGCCTGGGCCGCACCGCCCGAGGCGTGGGCCACCGCGTCGGGGATGTCCTTCGGCCCCTGGCACGCTCCGGCGAGGAACACGCCGTCCGTTGCCGTGGAGACGGGCCCCAGCTTGGGATGCTCCTCCAGGAAGAAGCCGTCCTGCCCCTGGGAGATGCCGAACACGCGGGCCACTTCCGTGGAATCCGGGCGGGGCTCCATGGCCGTGCAGAGGATGACCATGTCCACGGGCACGCGCACGTTCATGCCGAGCAGCGTGTCCTCGCCCACCACCACCAGGCGGCCGCCCTCCTCCACCACCTCGGCCGGGCGGCCGCGGATGAAGGTCACGCCCTCCTCCTGCACCCGGCGGAAGAACTCCTCGTAGCCCTTCCCGAAGCAGCGCATGTCGATGTAGAAATTGTAGACCCTCGTATCGTGCCCGACCTTGTCCTTGATCAGGTGGTCGAACTTGAGCGCGTACATGCAGCTGGTCCGCGAACAGTACTCGTGGTGGTTGCGGTCGCGGCTGCCCACGCAGTGGATGATGCCCACGCTCCGGGGCCGTTCCCCGTTCTTCATGACGATCCTGCCGCCCGTGGGCCCCACGGCGTTGTT
>JBFWJM010000059.1:0-13255 GCA_050253205.1 Desulfovibrionaceae bacterium | reverse complement strand
CTCTCGTCGTCGTCGCCCAGCTCGCGGCGGATGGCCTTCAACTGCTCGCGCAGGAAGAAATCGCGCTGGGCCTTGTCCATGCCTTCCTTGGCCATGTTCTGGATGCGGCTTTGCATGTTCGCCACTTCCACTTCCTTGGCCAGCTGCGCAGCCACCAGCTCCAGCCGCTCGATGGGGTTTTCGCACTCCAGGATGGCCTGGGCCTCCTCCACCTTGATGCGCAGGTTGGAGGCCACGAGGTCGGCCAGGCGGCCGGGCTCGCCCACGTTGTTGAGCACGCTCATGATGTCCGCAGAGGAGATGCCGCGCAGGTTGAGGATGGTCTCGCTCTGCTCGCGGGCGGCGCGCATGAGCGCCTCCTGCTCGGTGGTCAGGTTTTCCACGGCGGGTTCGGGCACGGGCTCGATCTCCGCACGGAAGTAGGGCTCCTCCTGCACGAAGCGGCGGACCCTGGCCCGGGCCATGCCCTGCACGAGCACCTTGAGCCTGCCGTCGGGCATCTTGAGCATGCGCATGACCATGGCCACGGTGCCGGTGGTGTGGATGTCGTCGGCGGCCGGGTCTTCCACGGCCTCGTCCTTCTGGGTCAGGATGAGGATGTGGCGGCCCTCGGAGAGGGCGGCGTCCACCGCCTGGACGGATTTCTCCCGGCCCACGAAGAGCGGGAGGATCATGTAGTTGAAGACCACGATGTCGCGCACGGGGAGCACGGGGAGCACGGAGGGAATCTCCGCTCCGCCCTGTTCGAGGACGTCGGCGTCCTCGGCACCCACGAAACGGGGCTCCACGCGCTCGGGCCCGGAGGCCTGGGCGGTGCCGTCCGCTCCCGCCTGTCGGCGGCGGATGGACACGGGCCTGATGACGGGTTTCTTCTTTTTCGACAAGGGGATTCCTTTCGTTGTCGGGATGTTCGTTCTGGTCGGGGCGGGCACGCCGGGCGGCGTCTTGCACCGCGCAGCGCACCGGGCCTCCTCCCTGGCCGTGCTCCGCATGGCCCCAAGCGGGGCTCCGCCCGGGGCGATGCTCCGATGGGCGGCGGGAGGCAGGGTTCGACTTCTATGTCTAATGCCTCAGGGGTGTTTGGCAAGGGCGGGGGCGGGATTAATTATCGCCGGACCGTGAAACCGGGCGCGACGGGCGCTTCGTCCTCCGGCTCGCCGGAGGGCAGCAGGCGCACCTCGGCCACGCGGGAGAGCGGCGGCCCCTCGGCCAGCAGCCCGTGCAGCCGGGCCACGACCTCAGCCTCGCCCCGGGCCAGCACCTCCACCGCGCCGTCGGGCAGGTTGCGCACCCAGCCCGAGAGCCCGAGGGCGGTGGCCATGTCGCGCGTCCAGGCGCGGTAGAACACGCCCTGCACCTTGCCCAGGACGACGGCGTGAAGCGTTGCGGTGTGGTTGGTCATGCGCATGTCGTTCATGGTTCGGGTTGTGCGGCCGGGTCGGCCGGAGTGGCCCGGGTCGCCAGTATGCGCTCCAGGGTGTCCTCGCATGCGGGGCGCTGCCGCTCGCTGGCCAGGGCCAGGGCCTCCCTGGCCAGCTCCTCCGCCCGGGGCAGGTCCCTGCCGAGGGTCAGCAGGGTCCAGGCGAGGTTGTTCCTCGGCTCGGCGTCCTCGGGCCGGGCCTCCACGGCCCGCTCGAAGGCTAGGGCCGCCTCCTCGAACCTGCCGAGGGAGAAGCGGACCACGCCCAGGGGCAGCCAGGCCTCCGGCTGGCCCTCGGCGGCCAGGGCGTACTGGCGCTCGGCGTCCTCGGCGCGGCCCTCGGAGGCATACGCCCGGCCAAGGTCGTAGTGCTCTCCGGGGGTCAGGGCGTCGCGCGGGGGGTCGTACACCGCTCGCCAGGCCGCGCATCCTGGCAGGGCGAGGGCGCAGGGCAGGGCGAGGGCGCAGAGCAGGGCGAGGGCACAGGGCAGGCGCAGGGCCGCGCATCGCCTGGTCATCGGCCCTCCCCGGTGTCATTCCCAGTGTCATTCCCGGTGCCGTCCGGGGTGCCGTCCGGGGTGCCGTCTCCGGCGGGCAGGACCTCCAGGGTCCAGCGGCCCGTCTTGCGCCACTGGCCGTCGAGGCCGGCCCAGGAGCGGTGCTCGGGCCCGTTGCCCCCGGCCAGCACCACCAGCCCGTCGACGTCGTATCCCGTCACCACCAGGAAGTGGTCGAGCTCCAGCGGGGCCATGCCCCGGTCCACCATGACGATGAGCGGGCGGCCCGCCCGCACGGCCTCCACCAGGTCGTCGAGGGAGCCGTCGAACCAGCGCGTCCGGAACCCGATCCCCCGGGGATACAGGGCCATGTCGAGGTTCAGGGTGCCGAGCTGGGCCGGGCGGTAGATGTCCCGGGCGATGTCGTCCGGGGTCAGCGCCGAGCCGTAGTGGTTGAGCACGGAGGCCAGGGCCGCTGGGCCGCACTGCTGGGTGCGCTGCTCGTGGGCGGGCACGCCGGGGATGGTCCGGGCGTCGGCCGGCGGGGCGAACCCGGGCGGGAGCGAGCGCGCCGCGCAGGCGGCGAGGCAGAGCGCGGCCAGGCTCCCCGTGAGGAGCAGGGCCATGGCCCGGCCCATCTGCCGCTTGCGGCTGTCCGGTGCCATGCGGTCCATGCCGAGCCCGGCCTAGAAGTTGTCCGCGTGGCCGGTGAGCTCCAGGATGCCGAAGACGATCAGCGCCACGATGGCCACCCCGGCGATGATGCCCAGGGCGCTGCCCGCGGTGTCCACGTTCTGCACGTCCCCGGCGAGCCGGGAGATCTCCTGGTCGGAGAGCATGGCCAGACGCTGGTCGATCTCCTGCTGGCTGAGGCCCAGGTCCTTGAGCCGCTCGGCGACGACCTTGTTCTCCAGGGCCTGGCGGATGGTGTCCATGCCCTCGGCGCGCTCCTGGGAGACGGCCTGGGGCGCGCCGGGCGCGGCAAGCAGGGCCGCGTTGGCGTTGCTGGCAAGGCCGACGGAGAACACGGCGGCGATCATGAGCAGGGCGAGGCCACGGAACAAGCTGGTGGAAAGGGTCTCTCTCATAAGGGCTCCTTGTGTTCCGGCCTTGCTGGTCAGCGGGCGCAAGACCGATTGATCGTGGAAAGATATAGCAGCGCGGAGCGGCTGTGAAGCGGGTTATGTAAACCTACAGCAAATCTTTTTCCTGGAAGCTGAAGTAGTCGCTCTCGGTGACCACCACGTGGTCCACCACGGCCACCTGCACGGCCTGGGCCGCCCGGGCCACGGCCAGGGTGAAGTGCTTGTCCTCCTCCGAGGGCCAGGCCGAGCCGCCGGGGTGGTTGTGCACGAGGATGATCCGCGCGGCCTGATGGCGCAGGGCCGGGGCCAGCACGTCCCTGGGGCGGGCGTGGATTTCGCCCTCGGCCCCGCTGGCGATGCGCTCCCAGGCCAGGGCGCGGTTCTGGAGGTCGAGGTACGCGGCCCAGAGCTCCTCCGCCCGGCCGACGCCGAAGCGCGCGCGGGCCGCGTCGGCCACCGTGCGCGCGTCGGAGAGCACCTCGCGCCGGGTCAGCGGCTGCTCCTGGAGGCGGGCCCAGGTTTCGCGTAGCAGTCGGAAGGCCGCCACCGTGGCCGGGCCCATGCCCTTGATGGCCGAGAGGTCCGCCTCGGGCGCGTAGAGCGCGCCGCGCAGGGTGCTGAAGCGGTGCAGCAGCTCCTTGGCCAGGGGCTTGGTGTCCTGCCTGGGGATGCAGAGGGCCAGCAGCAGTTCCAGGAGTTCGTAGTCGGCCAGGCCCGAGGGCGCTCGTTCCAGGCGTTCTCGCAGCCGCTGGCGGTGTCCGTGGTAGTGGGGTTTTTCCATGGCCGTTCCGGGGTTCGCAGGAGGATGCCAGCAAGACCCGGCCGGGTCAATGCGCGGGGCGATTTCCGTCAGCCGCC
Organism: Desulfovibrionaceae bacterium; assembly: GCA_050253205.1. Classification (GTDB taxonomy): domain Bacteria; phylum Desulfobacterota; class Desulfovibrionia; order Desulfovibrionales; family Desulfovibrionaceae; genus JAHJKV01. The sequence goes on along the minus strand of JBFWJM010000059.1, from coordinate 9,395 downwards.
CGTCAGCCGCCATACAGCACGGAAAGCCGCGCCACGAGGATGTCCAGGGCCTGGTCGGTCTTGCGTTCCCCGGTCTTCACGCCCATCTCCGCCTCCAGCAGCAGGTCGAAGATGCGGGCGATCTTCTGCGGGCCGAGCTTCCTGGCGATGGGGGCCTTGAGCTTCTTCACGTAGGGGTGCGCCTTGACCTTGGCGTCCTCTCCCTGGGCCAGGAGCATGAGCATGCGCGCCTCCCGCGCCAGGGAGCCCAAAAGCGGGAAGAGCATCTGGTCCTTGGACTGCTTGAGGTGGTCCTGGAGCACGCGCCGCCACACGGCCAACTGGTCGCCGCCCTTGGAGAGGGCATCCGTGAAGGCGAAAAAGTCCATCTCCTGGTGCGGGGCCACGAGCTGGGCGTGCTCCCGGCTGACCACGCCGTCTGCGGCGGCCAGGGCGATCTTGTCCAGCTCCAGGCGCGCGGCGCGGGCGTCCTGCGGAAGCGCCTGGGAGAGCGCGGCCTGGGCACCGGGGCCGAGCTTGAGGCCCTCGCGCGCGGCCCAGTCCGCCACGAAGCGGCCCAGGGTGGCCGGGGTCAGGCCCGGCTCCTGCCAGGTGCGGCCTCCTGCCTCGGCCTGTTTCCAGATGTCCCGCTTGGCGATGAGCGCGGGCACGGCGGGCTTGCCCCGGTCCCATTCGCCCTCCAGGCAGAGGAAGAGCGAAACGTCCCTGGAGGCGGTGTTGGCCTGCTCCAGCTTGTTCCAGTGCTCGGCCTTGAGCTGCTGCGCCCGGCGGACCACCAGCGCCTTGGGGGTGGAAAAGAGTCCCTTGACCTGGAGCTCCTGCCAGAAGGCCCCGGACAGGGGCGGGTCGTCGTCGGCCCAGAAGACGCGCGTCTCGGCCCCGGGCAGGCCGCGCATCTCCTCGCGCACGCGCGCGCCCAGGAGCTCGGCGTCCGGGCAGACGAGGAAGCGCGGGCCGGGGGCGGCCACGTCAGTACCCCTGGGCCATGAGGTCCGCCACGCGGCGCACCGCCAGCTCCACGGCGCGCTCGGAGGCGTCGCGCTCGCTGGCGGAGTCCGAGGCGTAGTACGAGTCGTTCCAGCCCACGTTGCCCGAGGTCCAGACCGGCTCACCCGTGGCCGCGTCCGTGATGGTGACGGCCAGCGTCACGGCCACGTCGTACTTCACCGTGTCTTCGCTTTCGTCCGTGACGCTGGAGTTGCGCGTGAATCGGTCGATGACCACGCGCACGAGCCCGTCGGCGGCTTCCCGCGAGGTCCAGCGGGCATAGCCCCGGCGGGTCAGCTCGTCGCGCAGGCGGGCGCGGATTTCCGGGCCGAGCCAGGTCTCCGTGGTGGGATTCTCCACACTGTCCAGAAACAGCGCCCGCACGTTTCCACGCAGGGCGCTCGCCTCCCCGCCGCGCGGGGTGAAGGAATAGCCGCACCCGGCCAGGCCCGCCATGAGGCCCGCCAGAAGGCACGCCCCGAGGCAAGCCGCCAGCAGCCCTCTCATGGGCTTGGCGGCCGGGGCGGACCGGGCTGACGGGTATGCGGGATGCGCACGCACGTGACAGCTCCTAGCGGACCACGATGTTCACGAGCTTGCCGGGCACCACGATGGTCTTGACGATGGTCTTGCCCTCCAGGTGCGCGGCCACGTTGGGCACGGCCAGGCAGGCGGCCTTCACGGCCTCCTCGTCCGCACCGGAAGGCACGGAAACCTTGCCGCGAACCTTGCCGTTCACCTGGGCCACCACGAGCACCTCGTCCGTTGCCAGGGCGGCCTCGTCGTACTCGGGCCAGGGCATGGACGCCAGCTGCGTCTCGTGGCCGATGGCCCGCCAGATTTCCTCGCAGGCGTGCGGGGCCATGGGCGAGAGCAGGGTCACGGCCGTGGCCAGGGCGGAGGAGAGCTGCACGCGCCCGGCCTCGGAGGCGGCGAGCTCGTCCTTGGCCGCGTACATGTCGTTGACCAGCTCCATGATGGCGGCGATGGCCGTGTTGAACTGGAAGGAGTTCTCGATGGAGCGGGTGACGCGGCGCACGGTGTCGTGCTCCTTGCGCCGGAGGGCCTTGACGGCTTCGTCGTCGCTCTCTGGCGCGCCGCAGGGGGCCGTGCGCACCAGCCCGGCGCTCTCCAGCTCCTCGGCCAGCCGCCAGAGGCGGCCAAGGAATCGGAACGAACCCTCGATGCCCCTGTCGGACCACTCCAGCTCCTTCTCTGGCGGGGAGGCGAAGAGGATGAACAGCCGGGTGGTGTCCGCGCCGTAGCGTTCGATCATGGCCCCGGGGTCCACCACGTTGCCCTTGGACTTGGACATCTTGGCCCCGTTCATGGTGACCATGCCCTGGGTGAGCAGGTTCTGGAAGGGCTCGTCGTGCTCCAGGAAGCCCTCGTCGCGCAGGGCCTTGGTGAAGAAGCGGGCGTAGAGCAGGTGCAGGATGGCGTGCTCGATGCCGCCGATGTACTGGTCCACCGGGGAGAAGTACTTGAGGGCCTCGGGGGTGAAGGGGGCCTCGTCGTTGCGGGCGTCGGTGTAGCGCAGGAAGTACCAGGAGGATTCGAAGAAGGTGTCGAGGGTGTCCGTCTCCCTGCGGGCGGCCGCGCCGCACTTGGGGCAGGTGGTGTTGACGAAGCTCTCCAGGTAGCCCAGGGGGCTCTTGCCGTCCTCGCGCGGCTGCGCGTCCTCGGGCAGGAGCACGGGCAGGTCCTTCTCGGGCACGGGCACGATGCCGCAGGCGTCGCAGTAGACCACGGGGATGGGCGCGCCCCAGTACCGCTGACGGGAGATGTTCCAGTCACGCAGTCGGTAGTTCACGGCCATCTTGGCCTTGCCCTCGGCGTCGAGCTTTTCGACGATGGCCTTCTTGGCGTCCTCGTTGGGCATGGTGTCGAACTCGCCGGAGTTCACGAGCGTGCCGGGCGCGGTGTAGGCCTCGGTCATGGTGGCGGGGTCGAGCGCCTCGCCCTCGGGCTGGATGACCACCCGCTTCTCCAGGCCGTACTTGCTGGCGAACTCGAAGTCGCGCTGGTCGTGGGCGGGCACGGCCATGACCGCGCCGGTGCCGTAGCCCATGAGCACGAAGTTGGCCACGTATACGGGAATCTTCTGCCCGGTGACGGGGTTCACGCAGTACGAGCCCGTGAACACGCCCTCCTTCTCCAGGTCGTCCGCCGCCCGCTGGAAGCGGTCCATGTTCACCACGCGGTGCACGAAGGCGCGCACGGCCTCGGCCTGCTCCCTGCCCTCGATGAGCCGCTCGACCATGGGGTGCTCGGCCGCAACGGACATGAAGGTGGCCCCGTAGAGGGTGTCGGGCCGGGTGGTGAAGACGGTGATGGCGTCCTTCGAGTCCTCGGGGCCTTCAGCCAGGGGGAAGTCCAGCTCCGCGCCGTAGCTCCGGCCGATCCAGTTCTCCTGCATGGTCAGCACGGAGTCGGGCCACTGGCCGCGCATCTTCTCCAGGTAGTCCAGGAGTTCGTCCGCATAGTCGGTGATGCGCAGGAACCACTGCTCCAGGTCTTTTTGGATGACTTCCTGGTCGCAGCGCCAGCACTTGCCGTCCTCCACCTGCTCGTTGGCGAGCACGGTCTGGCAGGTGTCGCACCAGTTCTGGAGGGCGTTCTTGCGGTAGAGCAGGCCCTTTTCCAGGAACCGGGTGAAGAAGAGCTGCTCCCACTTGTAGTATTCGGGCCGACAGGTGGCCAGCTCGCGCCGCCAGTCGTAGGAATAGCCCAGGCGCTTCAATTGCTCGCGCATCTCCGCGATGTTGGCATATGTCCAGGTGGCGGGGTGGGTCTTGTGCTTGATGGCCGCGTTCTCCGCGGGCATGCCGAAGGCGTCCCAGCCCATGGGGTGGAGCACGGAGAAGCCGCGCATGCGCTTGTAGCGCGCCACCACGTCGCCGATGGAGTAGTTGCGCACGTGGCCCATGTGGATCTTGCCGGAGGGGTAGGGGAACATCTCCAGCACGTAGTACTTGGGCTTGCCCGGGGAGGGCTCCACGTGGAAGCAGCCGGACTCGGCCCACTGCTGCTGCCATTTTTCTTCCACGGCCTGGGGGGCGTATTTTCCAAGCGGCATGTCGCGTCCTTTCCTGTGCTTTCGTGGCCTGGCCCGGGCCCGGCGGGGGCCTCGCGGCCGGGGGTTAGAAGGTCTTGCTGGTGCCCAGCTCCCCGGCGCTGACGGACTTTGCCGCCGCGTCGAGGATGCCGTTGATGAAGTTTCTGGAGTTGCCGTCGCCGAACTTCTTGGAGAGCTCCACGCCCTCGTTGATGGCCACCTTGAGCGGCAGGTCGGTGTGGATCATCTCGAAGATGGCCAGCCGCAGGATGGAGAGCTCGATCTTGGCGATGCGCCCGATCTTCCAGTTCTGGGAGTGGCGTTCGATGACCTGGTCGAGCTGGTCGCCGTGGCGGCAGACGCCGAGGATGAGTTGCAGGGCGAACTCCCTGGCGGCCTCGTTCTCGCATTCGGCCACGGCCGGGTTCCGGCGGAAGGCCATGGTGATGGCGGCCTCGCCGCTCTGGGGCACGAAGCCCTGGCCGTAGAGGGCCTGGAAGGCGAGCACCCGCCCGGCGCGGCGCGAGCCCGGCTTGCGGCCCGCGCCTGTTTCTTTGGTCTGTTCGCTCATGGGCTAGAGCTGCTCCATGACGCGAAGCGTCTCCAGCAGGGCGGACGCAGCCTCCACACCCTTGTTGCCGCCCTTGGAGCCCGCGCGCTCGATGGCCTGCTCCAGGGTGTCGCAGGTGAGCACGCCGAAGCCCACGGGCACGCCCGTGGCCAGGCTCACCTGGGCGATGCCCTTGGCGCACTCGCCGGAGACGAAGTCGAAGTGCGGGGTGGCCCCGCGGATCACCGCGCCGAGCGCCACGATGCCGTCGTACCTGCCGGAGGCGGCCAGCTTCTGGACCACCACGGGCATCTCGAACGCGCCCGGGATGCGCACCAGGGTCAGGTCGTCGCGCTCACCGCCGTGGCGCACGAGGTAGTCCACGGCTCCGCCCACGAGCTTGTCCACGATGAAGTCGTTGAAACGTGCGGCCACAAGGGCGATCTTGAGGCCTCGGGCTTCGAGTTTGCCCTCGATGGTGGTCAGGTGCAGCATGGGATTACTCCTTGTCGGCTGATGCGTTGAAGGCTTCCGGGGCGTCGTCGATATGCAGCATGTGCCCCATCTTTTCTTTCTTGGTTTTGAGATACTTGAAGTTCACGGTGCAGGAGCCGGACTCGATGGGCACGCGCTCGGTGACCTCCAGGCCGTAGCCCTCCAGGCCGATGATCTTCTTGGGGTTGTTGGTCAAAAGGCGCATCTTGGCCACGCCGAGCGCCACCAGGCACTGGGCCCCGGTGCCGTACTCGCGCAGGTCCGGGGCGAAGCCGAGGCGCTCGTTGGCCTCCACGGTGTCGAGCCCCTCGTCCTGGAGGTGGTAGGCGCGGATCTTGTTGCCCAGGCCTATGCCCCGGCCCTCCTGGCGCATGTAGAGGATCACCCCCCGGCCCTCGCGCTCCACCATGCACATGGCGTCTGCCAGCTGGTTGCCGCAGTCGCAGCGCAAGGACCCGAACACGTCGCCCGTGAGGCACTCGGAGTGCACGCGCACGAGCACGGGCTCGTGCGGGTTGATCTCGCCCTTGACCAGGGCGATGTGGGTCTTGTTGTCCGCCTGGGACTGGAAGGCGATGGTGCGGAAGTGCCCGTAGCGGGTGGGCATGTCCGCCTCGGCCACCTTGGTGACGGTCTGCCCGCCGAACTTCATGCGGTAGGCGATGAGCTCGGCCACGGAGCAGATCTTGAGGCCGTGCCTGGCGGCGTAACCCTCCAGGTCCGGCATGCGGGCCATGGTGCCGTCGTCGTTCATGATCTCGCAGATGACCCCGGCGGGCTTCATGCCCGCGAGGGTGGCGAGGTCCACGGAGCCCTCCGTCTGCCCGGCGCGCACCAGGGTGCCGCCCTCCCGGGCGCGCAGGGGGAAGATGTGCCCGGGGGAGACGATGTCCTGCGGGCGCGCGCCGTCGTCCACGGCGGTGAGGATGGTGTGGGCGCGGTCGGCGGCGGAGATGCCCGTGGTCACGCCCTCGCGCGCCTCGATGGAGACGGTGAAGTTCGTGCCGAACTGGGATTTGTTGGACTGGGCCATGAGCGGCAGCTCCAGCCGGTCCACCAGGTCGTGGGAGAGGGCCAGGCAGATGAGCCCCCGGCCGTGCGTGGCCATGAAGTTGATGATTTCCGGGGTCACGGCCTCGGCTGCGCAGACGAGGTCGCCCTCGTTCTCGCGGTCCTCGTCGTCGACCATGATGACCATCTTGCCTGCGCGCAGGTCCTCGATGGCCTCTTCGATGGTGCAAAGGGGCATGCGTGTTCCTCTATGTTGTCCGCCGGGGCGGAGGTTTCGCGTTCCGTCGTTTTCGGCGCGGTGCGCCGGAACCCCCTTGCATACCGCAAAGGGCAACGCCTGAAAAGAGGGAATATGGCGCGGAAAAAGGGCGGGGAACCCGGGCGGATGGCCCGCCCTGGCCGTGGCAGGGCCTCTGGCGCATGGCCGGGCAGGGGGATGGTGGAGGCCCTGGCGCACGGTTCGCACCGAGGGAACGGTGGGGCGTGCTCCGTGCCTCCGACGCGGGGTTGCGGCGAGGTTTCGGCATCGGGAGAACGATTTTTTCTCAAGAAACGTTAAGTTCTCCACCGGAAGGCCGATAGGAAAGGTGCCAACCATGAAACAACGCTGCAAAGGAGGACACCATGGACAGCGCCGCGCTCCCCGCCGCCCAGGCGAACACGTTTACGGTCGATCGGACTTCCAATGCCGACATGATGAAGAACATCCAGAAGGCCAGGCTCCAGCGCAAGGCCATGGTGGACCCTGGCTTTGCCGGGGAGCTGGTCAAGCTCCAGTCCACCGGGGTCTACAACGCCAAGGGCGACGTGGTCCAGGCGGTTTCCGCCTCCCTGGGCCAGGCCTAGGCCTCGGCCGCTCCGCCAGCCTGCCGCTCCGCGCGAGATCATGAGCCGGGGCGGCGGGCGGGGAGGGGCCGCCACGGGCGGCGCCCCGCGCCACCGTGCCTATGCTGCCCTGGGGTTCGGGCCATTCAGGCCGGAGCATTCAGGCAGGGCTCTTCAGCTCGGGCCCATTCCATTTGGGCCCGTTCAGCTCGGCCTACAATGAGGCCCCTTCCGCATTGCCCCTTCAGCCTATCTCCACGGCCAGCTTCTGGTGGTCGCGCCGCGCGGCGACGATCTTCCACTCCCGGTAGTACGACCGGGCCCAGTCGTGCAGCGCGGCGAACTCGTGCCCCCCGCCCGCCGAGAGGAACTCGTCGAAGAGGATGATGGTGCCCGGCCGGATGAATCGGTCGAGCATGGTCAGGGCATAGAGCGTGGAGGAGTAGAGGTCCGCGTCCATGTGCAGCACGAGCCGGTTCTTCGGCTCGAAGCCCGCCGCGAACTCCGGCAGGGTCTCCTGGAACAGCCCCTTGAGGAATACGCCGCGCTGGTCGTCGATGTCGGGCGCATGGCCTCGTGCGGAGTAGGCCCCCTTTTTGATCTTGGGCAGCCAGTCCTCGGGCAGACCCTCGAAGGAGTCGAACCCGAAGAAGCGCGAGGTGGGGTCGGCGTTCAGGCGCATCCAGGCGCGGAAGCTCTCGCCCCGGGCCACGCCGAACTCCAGGTAGTCCACGGGCTGCTTGCGCAGGAGCTGGGCGTTGACGAAGCGGTAGAAGTGCTCGCGCTGGGTGTAGTCGAAGTCGAAGACGGGGTAGTCGTCCGGCTGGGCCTGGCGGGCCTCGCTCCACTTGAGCTTCCAGTATTCCCGGGCGACCTGCTCCGTGTCTCCGGCGATGAGCGCGAGGTTGCAGGCGAGCACCCCTTGAGGGAGTGCGGCGGGTGCGGTGGTTTTCGGGCTGTGCATGGTCATCTCCTTGGCGTTGGGCCAAGCCGATGCAAGATGCGGACCCGGCCGCCCTCTGCCGATCCTTATCGCCCCTATCGCCCCTATTGCTCTCTGTCGCCCTTTGCGCCCTGTCAGCCCTCGCTGACCCCGGCCTCGGAGAAGGTCGCCATGGAGCGCATGGCGTCGCACGCGGCGCGCACCACCATGAGCGCCACGGCCGCGCCCGTGCCCTCGCCCAGGCGCATGCCCAGGTCGAGCAGCGGGGAGAGGCCCATGGCCGCCACGGCGCGCTTGTGGCCCGTCTCGGCCGAGGCGTGGGAGAGCACGGCGTAGTCCGCCACGGCCGGGCAGAGCTTCCAGGCCGCGAGGTACGCGGCAGTGGAGATGAACCCGTCCACCAGCACGAGCTGGCCGTTTTTCGCCCCGCCGAGCACCAGGCCCGCCAGCGCGGCTATCTCCAGCCCGCCCAGCGCGGCCAGCACGGCCAGGGCGTCGCCCGATTCCACGGCCCCGGCATTGGCCGCGAGCCCCCGGCGGATGACCTGGGCCTTGGAGGCCACGCCGCGCGCGTCGAGCCCGGTTCCCGGTCCGGTCATCTCCTCGGGCTCCAGGCCGAGGTACGCGCAGTACAGCGCGGTGGAGGGCGTGGTGTTGCCGATGCCCATGTCCCCGGTGAGCAGGGTGCGCACGCCGTCCGCACGGGCCTCGTCCGCCAGGCGAACGCCCAGCAGCAGCGCGCGTACGCACTCCTCCGTGGTCATGGCCGGGCCCTGGGCGAGGTTGGCCGTGCCCTCGGCCACCTTGGCGCGGATGAGCATGGGGTGCTCGTCGTACTCGCCTCCCGCGCTGCCCGCGTCCACCACGAAAATCTCCGCCCCGGCCGTGGCCGTGAGCGTGTTGATGGCCGCGCCGCCGCCCAGGAAGTTCGCCACCATCTGGCGCGTGACCTCCTGCGGATAGAGGCTCACGCCCTCGGCCACCACGCCGTGGTCTCCGGCGATGGTGTAGCAGCGGGCGGGGTCCGGCTCGGGCAGCGTTCCGCCCTGGATCATGTAGAGCTTGAGCGCCAGCTCCTCCAGGCGGCCCAGGCTGCCCTTGGGCTTGGTCAGGTCGTCGAGCCGGGCCTGGCCGGGGGCGGCCAGGGCGGGGTCCACGGGCCGGATGGCCCGGATGATGTCGTTGAGCTTCTGGGGCATGGATGTTCTCCGGGGCGGAAGGTGGTGCGGGCCTAGGACCTACACCCCGGAGCGCGGCTTGTAAATGGCGAGGAAAAACACAGTTGTGGCGCGGCGCGGCCGTGTGCTAGATTCCGGGGCATGCCGCGCCCCCTCGTCCTCGTTCACGCCAACTGCCAGGGCGAGCCCCTGGCTGGGTTCCTGCGGCGCGTGCCCGAGCTCGCCCGGCACGAGGTGCGGCTCTTCACCAACTATACCCGCGAACCCGTGCCCGCCGAGGCCCTGGCCCGCTGCGAGGTGTTCCTCTACCAGCACCTGGGCGGGAACTGGGGGGAGCTGGCCTCCGCA
>JBFWJM010000058.1:0-13458 GCA_050253205.1 Desulfovibrionaceae bacterium | reverse complement strand
TGATCATGGCCAACGCCGTGAACTTGGCCGGACATGTGGAGATCGGCAACCATGCCATCATCTCCGGCCTGGCCGCCTGCCAGCAGTTCCTGCGCGTGGGCGAATACGCGTTCCTCGGTGGCTCCAGCGGCTACAATCTCGACATTCCGCCCTACATGCTGGCCCACGGCGTGCGCGGCAGGCTCATGGGGCCGAACCTCATCGGCCTCAAGCGTCACGGCTTCACCTCCGACACCTGCAGGGCGCTCAAGAAGGCCTACAAGATCATCTTCCGCTCGGGCCTGCCCCGGGAGAAGGCCGTGCAGCAGGCCCTGGAGGAATTCGGCGAGCTGCCGGAAATCCAGCGCCTGGCGGAGTTCATCCGCAGCTCCAAGAACGGCGTCGCGCCGGACTACCACAAGAACGGGGCCGGCGAGTAGCCGGGCTGCCGCCACCACGCATGGCTGAACATCGGGTCATCGGGCTCATCGCCGGGGGCAGGCAGTTCCCGGCGATGGTGGCCCGTGGAGCGAAGCAGGCCGGGCACAGCGTCGTGGCCGTGGGCTTCACGGGGCAGACGGACCACGCCGAGGAGATCGCCCTCCATGCCGACGCCTTCGAGCTCCAGCCCCTGGGCAAGCTCGGCAGGCTCTTCGCCTTTTTCAGGAAGCATGGCGTGCAGGACGTGGTCATGGCCGGGACCATCAACAAGCCCGGCATCATGGACGTGCGCCACTTCGACATGAAGGCGCTGAAGATCATCTTCTCGAACAAGGAGAAGGGCGACTCCGTGCTGCTGGGGGCGCTTTCGCGCGCCTTCGAGGAAGAGGGCATGCGCGTGGTGCCGCCGCACGGCTTCCTGCCCGAGCTCCTGACCCCGGAAGGGGTGCTCACCCGGCGCGCCCCGAGCCCCAGGGAATGGGCCGATCTGCTCCACGGCTACCGCGTGGCCAAGGAGATGGGGCGGCTCGACATCGGCCAGTGCGTGGTCCTGCGCGAGGGCATCGTGGCCGCCGTGGAGGCCCTGGAGGGCACGGATGCCTGCATCCGTCGCGGGCTGGCGCTCGGCGGCCCGGAGTCCGTGGTGGTCAAGGTCTTCAAGCCCGGCCAGGAGGAGCGGGTGGACCTGCCGAGCGTGGGGCCGGACACCGTCGCCACCCTGGCGGAGGGCCAGGGCACCGTGCTCGGCGTGGAGGCCGGCAGAAGTCTGCTCTTCGACGCCGAGTCCGCCATTGCCGCCGCAGATCGTGCTGGCGTCTGCATCGTCGGCTTCACCGAAGCCATGCTCGAAAACCCGCCGCTATAGCGCGGCGGGCCATTCCTTCCACTCCGCTGCCGTTCGCCCCGCAGGGTGCGGCTACTCCGCGTGCGGGGCCGGGGGCGCGTCCTTCGCGGCCTGCTCCGGAGCGAAGACGTTCACCGGAGAGTACGGGTGCGCCCCCTCGATGACCCGCACCCCGGCCACGGCCTTGATCTTGGCCAGCAGGGTGGCGGCGTAGGGACAGTGGTTGGCCAGACAGGGGGCCACGTGCACCGTGGTCGGTATCTCTCCCAGCGGGGTGTTCCAGAGCTTCAGTTGGGCGAGGCGCATGACGATGCCCTGGCCGGGGCAGCCCCCGCAGGAGAGCAGGCCGATGAGTTCTGCGGGCTCGTCCTCATAGAGGGCGAAGGTGCCCTCCCTGCGGTTGAAGCCCACCATGCACCGCGAACAGCCCACGCAGATTTCGTTCATGGTCTTCTGGCAGCCGATGATCAGAACCTTTTCCATCCCTTCCTCCAGGCGCGCCAAAGAGCGGCACCGGCCGCCCGGATTGTCTCCGGAGCCGATGCCGCCATTGGGAATGGGTTTTCGTCAGCCGGGCTGGTTGGCCCGCAGGGCTTCGAGCCTGTCGGCCTCCTCGCGCAGGATGCGGATGCGCTCCTCCATGAGGGTGCCTTCGGTCCGCTGCATGCAGGAGCCGTCGCGCAGGCGCAGGCCCCCCTGTCCATAACCACCGCCGACACCGAGGCCGCGCATGCAGCGACCGCCCCTGCCGAATCCGTCCGCGCGCCCACGGCCGCCGCGCTGGCCGCCGTTTCGATTGCGTGCATCTCCAAACATGGCATTCTCCTTTTTCTTGAGTTCAAGCATCTATTGTGCCATGTATTTTTTCCAGTTATACATGGTCGTTGTGGAGAGCGTGCCAGGCCAATGCGGTGCGCTTCGGGAGTGAGAACACGCCCGAAGCGCCCAAACGGGCGCATTCTCATTCCAGTGGGCTGTTAACGTTTTGTTGCTGGACTGTATCGTTCTTTCCTCGCCGAGCGATGCTGTGTATGAAGATGTTGAAAGGTCCAGTGCCGGGGCCAGGGCCAGGACCGAGGCCAGGGCAGACCCGGGCAATGTTGCCATGATCCGACGCATCATCAAGATACTTCTGCTGCTTGCCTTTGGCCTGGTGCTTTGTTGCGGCCTCGCGCTGGCCGCATTGGATTGGTACCTCGGCTCCGACACCCTGCGGCAACAGGCGGCGTCCTTTCTGGAGGAGCGCATCGGGCTGGCCGTGGTCATCGAGGGTGACCTCGGGGTCAGCGTCTACCCCTGGCTCGGCATAGAGACGCAGGGCGTGCGCATAAGCCAGCCCGATGGCTTCGGCGATGGCGAACTGGCCCGGGCGGAGGCCGTGACGGCCCGCCTCTCTCTGGCCTACCTGCTGGAGCGGGAAATCCACTTCGACGTGGTGGCCGTCCGGGGGCTCAGGCTGCACCTCATCCGCCAGAATGAAACCACCAACCTTGACAGGCTGCTGCGCTATTTCTCTTCCGAAGGTGGTGAGCCAATCTCCCTGGAGTGGCACGGCTTCGACCTGGCCACGCACACGGTCCGGGGGCTCCGGCTGGACGACTGCCTCGTGCGCCTGGAAGACCGGGACTGCGCCGAGGAGGTGCTGGCCGAGCACATCCGCCTGCGTACCGGAACCTACCGCCCCGGAGAACCGCTGGACATCTCCCTGAATGCGGACGTGAGCCTGCCGGGGCAGGACGTCTCCGGTTCCTTTTCATTCCTCGGCGCGCTGGAGACGGATCAGCAGTTCACCTGGGTTCGGATTCCGGAATCCACGTTCCAGTGCACCTTCGTGGTGCCGTGGCTCACAGGGAACCAGGCCCCGGGCCATGCCACGGCCCAGCTCGCCCTCGACACCCGCGATGAATCCATAGACCTGCGAAATTTCAAGCTCAAGGTGCCGGAGCTGCTCGTGAACGGCGACATCCGGCTGGAAAACGCCTGGAGCGAGCCGAGCGCCTACGGCCACATCGGCGCGGCCCACTTCATGGTCCGCGAGACCATCAACCACTACGCGGGCAGGACGGTCATCCCGGACAAGGACGACGGCATCTTCGGCGACGCCTCCCTGCGCATCGTCTTCCGCGCGGACGCACATTCCCTGGACATCACGAGCATCGATGCGGCCTGCGACGAGACCCGCCTCACGGGCAGTTTTTCCGTGGACGACATCGAGAACCCCGTCTACAGGTTCGACGTCACGGGCGACAACCTCGACTTCGACCGCTACTACCGCCTCTTCATAGTAGATGAACCCTTCGTGCTCTCGGACTTCGGGCCGGAGTTCCTGGGCTCGGTCCAGGCGGACGGGCGCGTGCGCTTGGGCGACGTGCTCCTGGCCGGGGAGCGGTTCAGCGATTTTGTCCTGACCGCCCGGGCCGGGCAGGGGGAGCTGGCCTTCGCCGTGCCCTCCGCGGGCATCTGGGACGGCAAGGCCCAGGCGGAGGCGAAGATCAGCGTGCGCATGGAAGAGGACCAGAGCCACCCGCTGGCCTTTTCGGGATATTTCGAGGCCAAGGGCGCGGACGCCGCCGAGCTTCCGCTGCTCGCTTCCGAATCGCGCTCCTTCTCCGGCAGGGGGAGCGTGCGCTGCGGGTTCGACATGCCCGAGACCGTGTTCCGCAAGGATACCAACATCGACGAGGTGTTGCGGTACACCTCCCTGGACCTGCGCTACGAATTGAACCGGGGCGTCATCACCACCAGGGCGGAGCAGCAGGGGGAAAAGAACGCCCGCACCCCCTTCGACCACATCCTCGCCCAGGCCAAGCTCACGGCGGACCGCAAGGCGCGCCCCGGCAGGGAGTACGGCTACAAGGTGGGCGCGTCCGTCACCGCCGCCAGCAAGAAGGAAGACTACGACCTCTCCGCCCGGACCAACGGCACGCTCACCGTTTCCTCCGGGCTCGACGCCGCAGTGCTGGCGGATGCGCGCACCGGCGTGCAGTTCACGGGCTCGGCGCTGCCCCCCGGGGAGCGGACCATCGTGCTCGGCGGCATCCTGCGGCTCGACACCGCCAGCCAGATGCTCCATGTGCGGGAGCTGAAGCTGGAGGGCAAGGCCGGGCATGTTTCGGGCGAGCTCACGGGCCACCGCGTCTTCGAGGACGACTTCACCTGGGGCGGGCCGCTGCGCTTCGAGCTCGACCCGCGCCGCGCCTTCGGGCTGGTGGACGTGGAGATAGGCGAGACGCGGGACAAGAAGGTCCTGCGCTCCTTCAGCGGGAAGTTCGACCTCGCCCTGACGCAAAACCAGGCCGTGCTCTCCAACATCGACGCCACCTTCGACGACACGCACGGCACGGGCATCCTCCGCATCGAGAGCTTCGAGACCGGGCACTCCACCTTCCAGCTCATCGCCGACGAGTTGGACATCAATCGCTACCGCCCCCCGAGGGTGATCCGCGACAAGGAAAAGTGCCTGGAGCCCCCGGTGGAGCCCGTGCGCCTGCCGCTGGTCACGTTCAGCACGGCGGACATCGACGGCGACGTGCGGGTGGGCAGGCTCAAGGTGTTCGACCTTTCCTTCGACGACGTCACCGCGCACCTCACGGCCAAGGGCGGCCAGCTCTCCATCCCCAACCTGGCCTCGGGGTTCTACGGCGGGCGTGTGAACGGCACCTTCAGCGGCACGGCCACACGCCAGGCACTGGACTGCGACGTGAAGCTGCGGGCCCAGGGCTTCGACGGCGGGCGGATGATGGTCGACGTGTCGGGCAAGCGCTACGTGGACGGTGCGACGGACATCTTTTTCGACGTGACCACCACGGCGGACACGGACGACGCCTTCCTGGCCAACATGTCCGGCCGCGCCGGGGTGAGCGTCACCAATGGGTCGTACCGTTTCTCCGGCCAGCAGAATCCGCCCAAGGACGCCAAACCCACGGAAAACATCGCCAACAACCGCACGAAGTTCGACGGCGTCGCGGCCTTGTTCCGGGTGGTCAGCGGGCGGTTCATCTCCGATGATTTCCGCATGGAATCCACCTACCTCACCGCCGAAGGCGGGGGCAACTTCGACCTCGACCGCAACACCATCGACGTGAGCATCGACGCGCACCACTCCCTGGTGCCCACGGTGATCCCCATCCACATCTTCGGCTGCCTGCACGACCCTGGCGTGTCCATCCCCAGCGTGGAGATCATCGGCAACACCCTGCGAGAGATACTCGGCCTGCCGCTCAAGCCGTTCCAGTATCTGCGCGACCTCTTTTTCTAGTACGGGCCGCCCGCGCCATGGGTTGCGCCACGGGCCGAAGAGCGGTTACTGTGGGCAGCGGCCGAGAACGCAACGCGGGGGAGCGCATGGGCGAGAGCAAGAACTATCTGGGGCTGGCGCTTCGCTGGTTCACCCACGACATCTGGGAGCGGGACGCGGAGTTCGGCGGCCTGGGCAGCCGCATTTCCGCCTTGTCCCGGTGGCTCTATCTTGTGTTCAAGGGGTTCCTGGACGACCAGTGCCTGGTGCGCGCCAGCGCCCTGGCCTTCACCGTGACCCTGGCCCTGGTGCCGTTTCTGGCCGTGGCCTTCTCCATCGCCAAGGGCTTCGGCGCGCAGGACGCCCACTGGCTCACCTCGACCCTGAACATGGTCTTCAACAGCGAGGAGGCCACCTCGCGCATCCTCGGCTACATCGACAACACCTCGGTGAAGACGCTGGGCTGGGTGGGCGTGGCCTTCCTGCTGGTCACGGTCTATTCCATGGTGGCGACCATCGAGAAGGCCTTCAACCTCATCTGGAAGGTGGCCAAGGACCGCAGCCCCTGGCGGCGGTTCACGGATTTCTTCTCCATCATCCTCATCTGCCCGCTCATCGTCATCGTGGCCACCAGTTCCAGCGTGACGCTGCAAAACCTGGAGCTCATCCAGGACATCATGGAGATATCCTACCTCGGCTGGATCGAGGGGTTCGTGCTCAAGCTGCTGCCCGTGTTCCTGTTCTGGATCGCCTTCACCTTCGCCTATTCCTTCATCCCCAACACCAAGGTCCGCCTCGGCCCGGCCGCCCTGGGCGGCCTCGTGGCGGCCATGCTCTGGAACCTGGCGCAGTTCGCCTTCATTACATGGGTCAAGGGCAACAACAACTACAACCTCATCTACGGCTCCTTTGCCACGGCCCTGCTCTTCCTCGTCTGGATGCACGTGAGCTGGATCATCGTCCTGCTCGGGGCGGAGATCAGCTATGCGGTGCAGCACCTCAAGAGCTTCACCCGGCAGCAGTTCGTGCGCGCGGCCTCGCTCCAGGAGAAGCAGAAGCTCGCCGTGGCGCTGCTGGCGCTGCTCTCCCGGGCCTTTCTCCAGGGGCGGCCCCTGCCCACGGTCTCCGCACTGGCGGGCGAGCTGCTCGTGCCCGAGGAGCTTATCCTGCAAATCTTCGCCAGGCTGGTGGAGGGCGGGCTCGTGGTGGAGACGGAGCACGGCGAGAACGTGGTCTTCGTGCCGATCCGCGCTCCGGAGCTGGTGAGCGTCACGGACGTGGCCGACGCCGTGGCCGGGCACGACATGGACGATTCATCCATGAAGGGGCGGTTCGGATTTCTCAACGACGTGTTCCTCGACCTGGCCAGGGCCAAGAACTCCAGCCCCGCCAATGCGACCATGCGCGACTTTGCCGCGCGCCTGAAGGAAGACGCGACCGACGCGGCGGATTTGGAAGACGCGGAAACGGCCGGACCGGGTGCCTCCTAGCTGACTGTCGAAAAACTCATTTTCGCAGGCCGTTCAAAAAACGTGAGCTGCAAGGAAGCGAAAAAAAATCCAGAACGTGCAGTGTATTGGGCATGCATAAGCGGTCTGGATTGTTTCGCTGACGCAGCAGATTGCCCTTTTTGAACAGCCTGCTAGGGAGTGCCGGGCTCCGCGGGCCTGTCCGTGGAGCGGAACGCCCCGCCCAGCAGCCGGAAGGCGCACTTGGCCAGCTCCACCACCACCTTGGGCGCGGTGCGGTAATCCCGCCACCAGCGCGGGTCGAAGTGCTCGTAGGGCGTCACGGTCATGAGTACGCGGCACTCGGGCAGCGCCCGCTCCAACAGGAGCTTGGCGCGCCGGGCGTGGTAGGGTGAGGTCACGGCCAGGATGACGTGCCTGCCCGGCCCGAGGAAGTCGCGCAGGGCCTCGGCCTCCTCCAGGGTGGAGAGGTGCCCGTTGCCGAAGGGGGTGAGCGCCCCGGCGGGCACGCCGAGCTGCGCGTAGAAGGCCTGGGCGTATGCCTCGAACGACCCGAAGCGCGGCCAGCCCATGCGCCAGTGGATTTCGTCCACCCGGGAAGGGGGGAAGGACGCCGGGCGGCTGAGCAGGATGGCCGGGGCCCAGCCCTCGCGCCAGAGGTCGGCGGCGTAGAGCCAGCGGCTGGCGTCTCCGGCCAGGGGCAGGATGTAGTCGGCCTTTTCCGGCGTGTCGCGCACCTGGAGCCACTGCCCGGCGAAGTAGAGCGCCGCGCCTCCCGTTGCCAGGCCCAGCAGGGTCAAGAGCCCCACGAGGCGCAGGAGCCTGCCCACCCAGCGGCTCACGCCCGGGCCTCGTACACGGCCTGGTACGCGCGCTTGAGCTCCGCCAGCGTGCCGCGCTCCACGGCCTCGCGCGCCTTGTGCGCGGTCTCCAGGAAGAACGCCAGGTTGTGGATGGTGTTCAGCCGGTAGGAGAGGATCTCCCCGGCGGTGTACAGGTGGCGCAGGTAGGCCCGGGAGAAGTTGCGGCAGGTGTAGCACCCGCACTCGGGGTCCAGGGGTGCGTCGTCCTCGCGGAATTCGGCGCGCTTGATGTTCACCTTGCCCCGGGAGGTGTAGAGAGTCCCGTTTCTCGCGTTGCGGCTGGGCAGCACGCAGTCGAACATGTCCACCCCGGCCTCTATGCCCTCCAGGATGTCCAACGGGGTGCCCACGCCCATGAGGTAGCGCGGCTTGTCCTTCGGCAGCAGGGGCGCGATGTGGTGCAGGATGTCGTACATCTCCGTGGTGGATTCGCCCACGGAGAGCCCGCCGATGGCGAAACCGTCGAAGTCGATCTCCGCAAGCTGCGCGAGGCTCAGCTCCCGCAGGTCCTTGAAGAACCCGCCCTGCACGATGCCGAAGAGGAGCTGGCCGTTCTTGCCCTTGGGGTGAAACTCGCGGCAGCGCCGGGCCCAGCGGGTGGTCAGCTCCAGGGATTTGGCCGTGTAGTCGTAGTCCTGCCCGTAGCCCACGCACTCGTCCAGCACCATGATGATGTCCGAGCCGAGGTTCTGCTGGATGGAGACGGCCTTTTCCGGGCTGAAGAAGTGCTTGGAGCCGTCGATGTACGAGCGGAACTCCACGCCCTCCTCGCTGATCTTGCGGATGTCCCGCAGGCTGAAGACCTGGAAGCCCCCGGAGTCCGTCAGTATGGGCTTTCCCCAGTTCATGAACCGATGCAGCCCTCCGCGCCGGGCGATGAGCTCGTCCCCCGGGCGCAGGTAGAGGTGGTACGTGTTGCCGAGGATGATCTGCGCGCCCAGTTCTTCCAGGTCGTCGGGGCTCACGGCCTTCACCGAGCCCTGGGTGCCCACGGGCATGAAGATGGGCGTCTGGATCTCCCCGTGGGCCGTGCTCAGGGTGGCGCGCCTGGCCTCCCCGTCCGTGGCATGGACGGTGAACGTTCCCGGGGGCGGCGAGGGCTTCGCGGGTGCGGTGGCGTCCGGTGCGTCAGGCATGGTTCTCCACGCCCTTTCGGGGGCAGATGTCCGCCAGCTCGCAGGCGGAGCAGCGCGGCTTTCTCGCCGGGCAGACCTCGCGCCCGAAGTAGACGAGGTAGTGGTTCACGTCGCTCCACGCTTCGCGCGGAAACAGCGGCATGAGATCGCGCTCGATCTTCACCGCGTCCGTGTTGGTGGTCAGCCCCATGCGGAAGGCCAGCCGCGTCACGTGCGTGTCCACGGCGATGCCCTCGTGGATGCCGAAGGCGTTGGAGAGGACGATGTTGGCCGTCTTGCGGGCCACGCCCGGCAGGCGGATCATTTCCTTCATGGTGCGCGGCAGCTCCCCGCCGAATTCGCCCATGACCAGCTCCGCCGCGCCCTTGAGGTTCTTGGCCTTGTTGCGGAAAAAGCCCGTGGAGCGGACCACTTCCTCGATCTCCGCCACGTCCGCCCCGGCCACGTCCGCGATGCTCGGCCAGCGCCGGAAGAACACGGGCGTTACCTGGTTCACCCGGGCGTCGGTACACTGCGCGGCGAGCACCGTGGCCACCAGCAGCTCCCAGGCGTTGGTCCAGTCCAGGGCGGGCTCGGGCTCGGGGTAGCGTTCGGCCAGACGCCTGAGGATTTCCTTGGCTCTCGTCTTCTTGTCCATGCGTTTCTCCTGCGTGGCTGGGTACCATCTTCGTGCCCGTCGCTCAAGAGGTTGCGCACGGGGGAGAAGAGTTGCACGAAGGGGCATGTATGGCTATTTTGCCCCTTTGGCACCAAGAACAGCAAGCCCCGGAGGACCCCGATGCACGAATCCGACGTCTCCTTTGTCTACATCACCGCGCCGGACATGGGCGAGGCCGAAACACTGGCCGAGATGCTGGTGGAAAACCAGCTCGCCGCCTGCGTGAACATCCTGCCCGGCATGCGCTCCGTGTACCGCTGGCAGGGCAGGGTGGAGCGCGAGGACGAGGTGGTGCTCGTCGCCAAGACGCGCAGCGAACTGGTGGACGAGCTCACCCGGGCCATCGCCGACGAGCACAGCCACGAGGTGCCCTGCGTGGTCTCCTGGCCCATAGAGAATGGCCACCCGGATTTCCTCGACTGGGTCATCACCCAGACGGCCGGGGCCTAGCGGCCGCCCGGAAACGACGGCCCGCGAGTCGACGCGGGAAGCGCAAGCCCCCGCGCGGAAACATCACTTCGCCTTGAAGCGTCCGCGCTCGTTGTCCGTGCCCGCCGTCCACGTCCGTCGCCCTCGCCACGGCAAACCGCCGGGGGGTGTTTTTTCCGCGTCCCGGCCGCGCCTTCCGGCCCGGCCGTTGACCTTTGCCCGCCGCTGGTCTACCTCTGGCCCAATCCGGCCCCCTGGCGCAATCCGAACCCAACCCTGGAGAACCCATGCAGCTCTTCCTTTCCGGCTCCCTGGCCATCGACCGCATCATGACCTTTCCCGGCAAGTTTCAGGACCACATCCTGCCGGACAAGATCCACATGCTCAACGTCTGCTTCCTGGTGAACGGCCTGGAGGAGCGCTTCGGCGGCACCGCCGGGAACATCGCCTACAACCTCGCCCTGCTGGCCGAACGGCCCAGGATCCTCGCCTCCGCAGGCAAGGACTTCGGCGCGTACCGCCAATGGCTGGAAGGCCATGGCCTGACCCTGGAGCACGTGAACTTCGTGGACGACGACTTCACCGCCGCCGCGTACATCACCACCGACATGGCCGACAACCAGATCACCGGCTTCAACCCCGCTGCCATGGGTCGCCGCTGCGGGTTCGACTTCTCCTCCGTCACGGGCCGCCCGGCCATGGCCATCGTCTCCCCCGGCAACCTGGAAGAGATGATGGACTTCCCGGCCCAGTGGCGCGCCCTCGGCGTGCCCTACATCTTCGACCCCGGCCAGAACACCACCGCCTTCTCCGGCGAGCAGCTCCTCTCCGCCATCACCGGAGCCGCCATGCTCACCACCAACGACTACGAACTGGAACTCATCATGAACGCCACGGGGCTCGACAAGGCCCAGCTCCTGGAGCGCGCGGGCATGCTCGTGACCACGCTGGGCGAGGAGGGCTCCCGCGTGGTGCGCAAGGGCGAGGCCATCAACGTGCCCAGCGTGAAGGCCGCTCAGGTCGCCGACCCCACTGGCGCGGGAGACGCCTTCCGCGCGGGCCTGCTCAAAGGTCAGGCCCTCGGCCTGGGCATGGAGGAGTGCTGCCGCCTGGGCGCCACCTGCGCCTCCTTCTGCGTGGAGCAGAAGGGTACGCAGGAGCACACCTTCACCCTGGAGCAATTTCGGGAAAGGCACAGCGCCGCTTTCGGCTCCTGCCCGGTCTGAGGGCGGATGGCGGCGCGTTGACGGCGTTGCTTCGAGCGGACCGGACCCTCGGGTATCTCGGAATACTCCTCGGTCCCGGTCCGCTCTTGCGCCTTGTCCCCACACCACCCTCCACCCTCAGACCAAAGCCTGTTTCGCTCATCTTTGGTCCTTGGATGCACTCCTCGTCTCCCCAGACCATCGCGTGTTCCGCCACCATCCACACTTCAAAACTCCTTCCATCGCCGCACGGCCCTTCAACCTACGGCCTTTCTCCACCTCCAAGCCTTTCTCCACGCACCGCGCCGCCCTCGACCCCTCAGACCACCGCGTGCTCCGCTTCATTTGCCTCCTCCAAGCCTTTTCCACGCACCGCGTCGCCCTCGCCCCCCTCAGATCACCTCATGGTCCGTTCATCCTTGATCCTTGAAGGTATTCCTCATCCCGAGAGGAGCGCAGACCATCGCGTGTTCCGCCACCATTCCCCCTTTCAAAGCTCCCTCCACCAGCGCACGGCCCTTCCGCCACAGGCCACCCACCATCAACGTGCCCTCCGTCGCCTTCAGCCCACCTCCTTTGCCGCGAACCGTCCATTGTGCCGCCTTCTTTCCCTTTGGCGGAACTGGGGGTGCCAGCCGGGGTGCCAGCCGGGGTGCCAGTCGTGATGGCAGAGGGGACGGTAGGCAGAGGGCCGATGGGCGGCAGGCGGGTGGCAGAGAGGATGGCAATGGGGCAACGGGCCGGGCCCGCGCTGCCAGGCATTTACCCATCCCATCGGCTCGGCCCGCACCACCGGATCGCCTTCGGCAGCAGCTCCCCCCGCGCACACTTCCTCCAGCGGACGCCTACCCGCCACCAGGACGCCTGCCCGCCACCGGACGCCGACCCGCCGAAGGCCTTTCGCAAACGAATCAATAACCCATTATTATCATTAGTTGCGGCCTCCATGCGGAAATGATATTCGCCGTTTCCGCGTCCTGAGGAGTGGGTGTGCTTGTGGTCGGGCGTCCTTCCCCGGCTGGCCCACAGCTCGGCTCACAGTTCGTCCAGCAGCGTGGCTCACAGGTCGTCCAGCAGCTTGGCCCACAGCTCGTCCAGTAGTGTCTCCTCTTTCCCTTGTTCCAAATCGCACCCGGAGAGCCTTCCTTTACCGTCAACAGCCAATGCGCTAGCATCGCCGCCATGAAATTCCACATCCTGACCTTCGGCTGCCAGATGAACGTCAACGACTCGGGCTGGCTGACCCGGGCGTTGATCGTTCGCGGGTTCGAGCACGCCCCCGAGGAAGAGGCCGAAATCTTCATCCTGAACACCTGCTCCGTGCGCGAGAAGCCCGAGCAGAAGGTCTACTCCGAGCTCGGGCGCATCAGGCGATACGTCGAGGCGCGGCCCGGGGCTTTCGCGGCCGTGGCCGGGTGCGTGGCCCAGCAGATAGGCACGGGGTTCTTCTCCCGCTTCCCGTTCGTGCGGCTCGTGGTCGGCACGGACGGCATCCGCCGCGCCCCGGCGGCCCTGGAGCACCTTGCCGCGAACCCGGGCGAGCGCCTGGCCCTCACGGAACTTCTTCCCGACTTCGAGGAGCGCGAGGCGGCCTGGCCCGAGCTGGCGCACCAGGGTGCCGGGCCCGGCGGCCCCGGCTCCGCCTTTGTGAACATCATGCAAGGCTGCGACAACTTCTGCGCCTACTGCATCGTGCCCTACGTTCGCGGCAGGCAGAAATCCCGCCGGGCGGAGGACGTGCTCGACGAGTGCCGCCGTGTCCTGGAGCGCGGCGCGAGGGAGATCACCCTGCTCGGCCAGAACGTGAACAGCTACGGCCTGGACGGCTCGGGCGTGGATGTGTCTTTTGCCCAACTTTTACGCCGTGTGGCTCAACTTCCGGGGCTCGATAGGTTACGCTTCACCACATCACACCCCAAGGACATCGCTCCGGAGGTGGTGCGCGCCTTCGGCGAGCTGGAGAATCTCTGCCCCCAGCTCCACCTTCCCCTCCAGGCCGGGTCCGACCGGGTGCTCGCGGCCATGGGCCGCAAGTACGACACCGCCCGCTACCTGGAAATCGTGGCGTCCCTGCGCGAGGCCCGGCCCGACATGGCGCTCGGCACGGACCTCATTGTTGGCTTCCCCGGGGAGACGAAGGACGATTTCCTCCAGACCCTCGATATGGTGGAGCGGGTGGGCTACGAGTCGAGCTTCT
>JBFWJM010000057.1:0-13590 GCA_050253205.1 Desulfovibrionaceae bacterium | reverse complement strand
GCGATGGCAGCGACACCTTCTACGGCGGCGAGGGTCAGGATACCCTGGAGCTCGATTTCGCCAACATCAGCGGCTCCACCCCGCAGGAGGCCTGGTCCAACGGCGAGATATCCTTCTCCATCACCGACGCGGACGGCAACGCCCTGGAAGTGACCGAGGACATGTTCGACGACGACGGCGTCCTGCAACTGCCCGACGGCTGCTCGGGCACCATCACCGGACCGGACGGCGACACCGTGACCTTCAGTGGAGTGGAGACCATCGCCTACTACGGCTGGACGCCCCCCGATAACGGCGACGATGACGGTGAGGACGACACCATGACCGGCGGCTACGACGACACCATGACCGGCGGTGACGGCGACGACTACATGTACGGCGGCTCGGGCGCGGACGAGATGGACGGAGGCGCTGGTGACGACACCCTGGACGGCGGCTACGGCGACGGCGCGGACGACAACGCCGAGGGAGGCGCAGGGGACGACACGTTCATCTGGGGCGTCAGCGGCGACGGCAACGACACCTTCGACGGCGGCGAGGGCCAGGATTCCCTGGACCTCGACCTCTCGACCATCGACGGCGACACCGTACAGGAGGCCTGGGCCAACGGCGAGATCACCTTCTCCATCACCGACGCGGACGGCAACCCGCTGGAGGTGAGCGAGGGCATGTTCGACAGCGACGGCAACCTCCAGCTCCCCGAGGGTTGCCAGGGTACCGTCACCGGCCCTGACGGCGCGACCATGACCTTCACCAGCGTGGAGACCATCTCCACCTTTGGCGGGGCCAGTTCCCTGGGCGAGGACGCCGACACGCTCATCGGCGGCGACGGCGACGACTCCATGTACGGCGGCTCCGGGGAAGACAAGCTCGACGGCGGCGCGGGGGACGACACCATGGACGGCGGCTACGGCGACGGCGCGGACGACATCGCCTACGGCGGCTCCGGGGACGACGCGTTCATCTGGGGCGTCAACGGCGACGGCAACGATTACTTCAACGGCGGCGAGGGCGAGGATGCCCTGGCCCTCGACCTCTCGACCATCGACGGCGACACCGTGCAGGAGGCCTGGGCCAACGGCGAGATCACCTTCCAGCTCACGGACGCGGACGGCAATCCCGTCGAGGTTACCGAAGACATGTTCGACGACCACGGCAGCCTGGTGCTGCCCGAGGGCTGCCAGGGCACGGTCACCGGGCCTGACGGCGCGACCATGAGTTTCACGGGCGTGGAGCTCATCGCCACCTTCGGCGTGGACTATGACGATGGGGAAGAGGACCTCGACATCCACGAGGGCAGCGAGAGCGGCGACTCCATGTACGGCGGCGCTGGCGTGGACGAGTTCCACGGCGAGGGCGGCGACGACACCATGGACGGCGGCTACGGCGACGGCGCGGACGACATCGCCTACGGCGGAGCGGGGGACGACACCTTCATCTGGGGTGTTGCGGGCGACGGCAGCGACAGCTTTGACGGCGGAGAGGGCGAGGACACCCTGGCCCTCGACCTCTCGACCATCGACGGCGACACCGTGCAGGAGGCCTGGGAGAACGGCGAGATCACCTTCCAGCTCACGGACGCGGACGGCAACCCTGTTGCCGTCACGGCGGACATGTTCGACGAAAACGGCAACCTCGCGGTTCCCGATGGCTGCAACGGCTCGGTCACGGGCCCCGGGGGCGACACGCTGACCTTCACCGGCGTGGAGATGGTGGCCCTCTTCTAGGCTGCGGACAAAAACAAACCCCGCCGGAACCGCGAATCGGTTCCGGCGGGGATCGCTTCCCGGCCAGGGGGGAGTTCGGAGCGGGCCGTGGCCCGTCTGCTCAGGCTTCGGGCTCCAGGCACTCCGCCAGGCGCATGAGCCCCCGGCGAACCCGCGTCTTGACCGTGTTTTCCGGCACGCCGAGCACCTCGGCCGCCTCCCGGAACTTGAGGTTTTCCATGCGCACCAGGAGCACGGCCTCGCGCTGCTCCTCGGGGAGCTCGTCCAGCGCGGCGAGCACCGCCTCCAGCTGTCGCCCGGCCATAACGTGCTCCTCCGGAGAGGGCCGCCCGCAGGTGGCGCGCAGATCCTCCACGGCCAGCGGCCGCAGCTTGCGCTTACGCTGGCGCAGCACGTTCAGCGCGATGGAGTATATCCACGAGCGGAAGGCCTGGAGGCTGCGCAGGGTGTCCTTCTTTTCCCAGGCCTTGAGGAACGCCTCCTGGGCGATGCCCTCGGCCTCGGCCCTGTCGCCGCGCAGGCAGTGGGTCAGATAGGCGCACAGCGGGCCGCAGTGCTCCCGGTAGAGTTCCTGGAACACGCCCGCGGTGAGCAGCGGGGGGGCCGCCTGCGCACCGTTCATGGCTTG
This sequence comes from Desulfovibrionaceae bacterium, assembly GCA_050253205.1. Classification (GTDB taxonomy): domain Bacteria; phylum Desulfobacterota; class Desulfovibrionia; order Desulfovibrionales; family Desulfovibrionaceae; genus JAHJKV01. Next base: position 11,235 of record JBFWJM010000057.1, on the reverse strand, counting down.
GCGAGCCCCAGCATCTTGGAAAATTTCGGAAACACCAGGTCGATGGGCCGACTGCGCTCCAGCACCACGCTGCCAGCGCAGATGGTGCCCGCCTCGATGGAAACATTCTCTGGTCCGCCCGAGGACGACCACTTGAACCCCGTGGGGGTGTCCGGGTCGCGCAGCAGGGATATGCGCGCCATGATCATGGGCCCCTGTTCCATGAGCTTGGAGATGAACTCCTTGGTGCCTATGGACTGCATGAGCGACTGGGCGGAGACGGGATATTCCGTCACCGAGGAGACGAGGCCGTAGATGCAGCCGTATTCCTCCCGGGCCGCCGTGGAGGGGTAGACGTAGACGAGCATGCCGGGGCGGACCTTCTTGCCGCTGTCCACGGGGAAGAGCAGCGAGGCCTCAAGGGGCGAATCCACGGGCCGCAGGGTGAGCATGGGCGTGCCCGGGGAGACGTAGTCGCCTTGTTCCACGCCGAGCTCCACCACCACGCCGTCATACGGGCTGCGCACGCGGGAGAAGATGCGCAGGCGGTTGTCCACGCTCTCCAGCGAGAGGCGCAGCTCGCTCTCTCGTTCGCGGGTCTGGAGTTCGTCCTGCTCGGAGCGGCTGGCCAGGTCGAGCTCCTGGGCCTGGATTTCGGCTATGCGCTGCTTGCAGTCGTTGATCTCCGCCAGCACGGACTGCATGTTCTTGCGGGTGGACTCCACCTCCTTGGGGGTGATGATGCCCTCGTCCGCCGCCTCCAGCTCGGAGACGTGCTTTTTCAGGAACTGGAAATATTCCGTGAGGTAGGTCATGCGGAAGCGCAGGTGCTCGATGTTGTCGGCGTTGTTCCTGCCCTGCACGCGCAGCGTCTGCTCGTAGTAGCTGGAGCGCTCCTCGCTCCAGAGCTGGGTGTTCTTGAGCCCGGCGAGCAGGGATTGCCGCTCGGCCTCCAGCTCGGGCATGGAGATGCGGGCCACGATGTCCCCGCTGCCGACCATGTCGCCTGGGCCGACGGCCATCTCCGTCACCTGGCCCTGGCCGAGGGAGACCACGTCCATGAGCCCTTCGGGCGGCACGAGCATGCCCGTGCCCTCGACCATCTCCGGCACCGAGCCAAACACGCTCCAGCCGAGCAGCGCCAGGGCGAGCACGCCGCCGGCCCAGACCGCGAACCGACCTTTCATGTCCACGATGGTGATGCGGCGGGAGAGCTCCTCCGGCGTGGAGAGCGCCGAGCCGTTCTGCTTGTCCTGTGTATCCCTGGTCATGTGGGCCGCGATCTGGTTGTGGGGGGACCGTTTGGCGCAAATGTAGGAGGAAGACGGGAAAAACGCAAGAGTTCCTCAAGATTCACACGGGTTTTCCATGGTGCGTGCTATCCGGGCCTTCCGCGCTGCGGTATCGGAGCCGTCTATTCGTCTGATTCTTCGAGGTGATGCAGAGGTTCTAACGGAGAAGGAACTTGCTCGCGCCCCAGCTCCAGCATTCGCTGGATACCGGGCCGATGCGCCGGTGCACCAGCCGGATGAGCGGCTCGTTGGCGGCCTCGATGCCCAGGGTCAGCCGCTCGGGGCCCAGCTCCCGCTGGCGCAGGATGGCGTGGGTGGTCAGCGCCATGGCCACGCCCCCGGCGCGGCGCAGGTCCTCGCGCAGAAACACGTCCGTGATGCGCAGGGTGTCCGGCGCGGTGCGGTGCCGGGTGATCCAGCCGACGATGCCGCCTTCCGCGCCAGCATCTTTGCCCCCGGCGGCGCGGCCCCGCTGGCGCAGCAGCAGGCTTTGGGCTGGGTCGAGGGTTCTCCGTTCGCGCAGCGGGTCGGCCCGGTGTTCGTACCAGCCCGGCTGCCCCGCCATGCGCCGGATGAAGGCCTCGTCCTCCGGGGGCAGGCCCTCCCAGGAGGAGACCTCGTAGCCCCTGGGCAGGCAGCGGGCGGGGTCGGCAAATCGGGCGTACTCCCGCCGCATGGCCTCGCCGATGGCCGTGGGCACGTGCATGCGCAGGGTGTACATGCGCCTGTGCGGCTCGCTCCAGCCCCCCCGGGTGAGCACCGCACGGAAGGGGTCGGCCCCCTCCAGCCCGTCGCTCCAGACCGTGCGCAATTGCCCCACGCCACGCCCGGCCAGGGCGCGCTCCAGGGTGCGCAGCAGGTGGCCGCCCAGGCCCCTGCCCCGGTGCGCGCGCTCCACCAGCAGGGAGAGCAGCTCGGCCTCCGGCAAGGCGCCCCTCTTCCGGGCAGTGGCGCGGGCCAGGGCGAGCGCCGCTGGTCGTCCATCCTCATAGGCCCCCACGGCCAGGGCCCTGCCCGTGCCCACGCCGCGCAGCAGGGCGGCCGCGTGGCTCGGGAAGGTCATGCCCGCGAAGGCCGGGGCCTCGGCCGGGGAGAGGATGCGGATGCGCGTTGCCATGCCTTTCTTATGCCCCGGAAGCGGCCCGCGTGTCGATCCTGAACAGCAGGGCGTAGAGCGCGGGCACGTAGCTGAGGGTGAACACGCTGCCCACGCCCAGGCCGAAGAACATGGCGCAGGCCATGTCGTAAAACAACGGGTCGCGTCCGATGATCAGCGGGGTGAACCCGAGCATGGTGGTGGACACGGAGAGCAGGATGGGCCGGAAGCGGCTCACGGCGGCGTCGAGCACGGCGTCGAGCGGTGCCTGGCCCTCCTTGCGGTTGGTTTCGATGCGGTCGATCATGACGATGCCGTTGTTGACGATGGACCCGGCCAGGGCGAGCAGGCCCAGGAAGACCATGAACCCGAAGTCCGCGCCCATGATGAAGAGGCCCGCCTCCGCGCCCACGAGGATGAGCGGGATGGTCAGCATGATGATCCCCGCCCGGCGGAAGGAGTTGAACTGCCAGATGAGCAGCACGAACATGCAGCCCAGGCACAGGGGGACCCACTTGCCGAGGTTGCCCAGGGCCTCGTCGCTGGCCTCGATCTCGCCGCCCACCTCCCAGAAGTGCCCGGCGGGGAAGTCCATGGCCTCCAGCGTCGGCCTGATGCGCTCAAAGAGCTCCGAGGCCTTGAGGGCCGTGTTGCTCGCGCTCACGGTGACGGTGCGTTCCTGGTTGTAGCGCACGATGCGCGAGGGCTCGCCGTGCACGCCCAGGTCCGTCACCTGGTTCAGCGGCACGATGGTTCCCGTGGCCTGGGAGTAGACCCCCGTGGTGGGCAGGTTGGAGAGGGTGTCGCGGTCTTCCTCGGCCCCGCGTCCCACGATGGGGATTTCCACGTTGTCGTCGGCCAGCAGCGAGGCGGTGGTCCCCTCCATGAAGGCCTGGAGGGAGTCGGCCACGTCCTTGGTGGTCACGCCCGCGCGCCGGGCCCGGGCCTGGTCCAGGGAGATGGTGCCCAGGGGCACGAGGTTGCGCCAGTCGTGTCGGCCGTTGATGGTGCCTGGCACGTCGCGCAGGGCGGCCATGAGCGCCTCGGCCTGGGAGAGGAGCACGTCCTCGCCGGGCCCGCTGAGGCGCACCTCCACGAGGCCGGGCTCGCCCGGTCCCAGGAACATGGGGTTCACCCGGGCCCGGACGTTCGGGAAATGGGCGAGCAGGTGGGCGCGAACGCGGCGGATGAGCCCGGGTACCTGGTCGCCGTCCAGGGTGTTCACGACGATGAACCCGGTGCAGGGGGCGGGGTCCACTGGAGAGAGGGAGAGGAAGAAGCGCGGGCCTCCGTCGCCCACATAGGCGATGGTCCCGGTGATCTCGGGGTTTTCGCGTTCGTCCTGGAGCCAGGCGCTGATCTCGCGCACCGTGCCGTCGGTTTGGGAGATGTCCGTCCCGGCGGGCAGGTCCACGTAGATGAGGAACTGGTTGCGGTCGCTGTCCGGGAAGAAGCTCATGGGAATCAGCGTGAAGCCGTAGAGCGAGAGAGCGAACACGGCCCCCGCCGAGGCGAGCACGAGCCCCTTGCGCCGCAGGCTCGCGGCCAGGATGCGGCGGTAGAGGCGGAAGAAGCGGCCCTGGTAGGGGTCCTTGGCCGCTTCTCCGCTGCCCGGGCGCTTCATGAACCAGGCGCAGACGCTGGGCATGCTGAACATGGAAAAGAACCACGAGCCCAGCAGCAGGATGGCCATGACCGAACCGAGGGATTCGGTGTAGTCGCCCACGCTGCCGTTCTGCATGAGGATGGGCCCGAAGGCGAGCACCGTGGTCAGGGTGCTGGTGAGCAGCGGCAGGGAGAGGGACGCGCCCGCCGCCAGGGCGGCGTCCTTGGCGGCGGCCCCCTGCATGAGCCGCACGCGCACGTCGTCCGAGACCACGATGGCGTTGTCCACGAACATGCCCAGGGCGATGATCATGGTGGCCAGGGAGGTCCGCTGCATCTCGATGCCGAAGACGCGCATCATGACGATGCCGAAGAGCATGACCAGGGGAATGAACGAGCCCACGATGAGCCCCGTGCGCAGCCCGAGCAGGAGCATGACCACCGTGAGCACGATGGCCACGCTCTGGAGCACGTTGCCCACCATGCTGCCCACGGCCTTCTCGATGAGGGTCGGCTGGAAGGTGGCGAAGTCGAGCTTGTAGCCTATGGGCAGGCCGTTTTCCAGCTCCGCCACCCGGCTCTTGAGCCGCCTGCCGAAGTCCACGGCGTCCACGCCCTTTTGCAGGAACACGCTGAGCACGATGGCCTGGCGGCCGTTGTAGTAGGCGGGGGTTTCCACGGGGTCCGCGTAACCCCGGCGCACGGAGGCGAGGTCGCGCAGGGGGATGCCCGACGCGGCGCCCTCCACGGGGATGAGCGTCTCCTCGATGTCCATGATGGAGGTGAACCGCCCCTGGACCTCCAGCTCGGCGCGCATGCCGTCCATCAGCACGTGGCCGGAGGGGAGCTGCACGTTCTGCGCGGCCAGGGTGTCGAAGATGGCCGCCGCGTCCAGGCCGTACTGGGCGAGCTTGGCGCTGGTCATCTCGATGTAGATGCGCTCCTCCTGCTCCCCGGTCATCTCGATCTTCTGCACCCCGTCCATGACGTTGAGCCGTTCGCGCAGGCTGCGCGCGGCCTCGTACATCTCCGCCATGGAGAAGCCGTCCGTCCACAGGGCGATGGTGGCCACGGCGGTGTCGCCGAAGCTGTCGTTGACAAAGGGGCCGTTGGTGTTTTGCGGGAGCGAGGGCTCCAGGTCGCTCATCTTGTTGCGCAGCTTCTTCCAGACCATGGGCAGCTCGGCCTCGGGCACCTCGTCGCGGATGCTCACGTGGATGAGGCTCTTGCCCCTGGTGGAGGTGGAGTCCTTGATGTCTTCGACCTCGCCCATGGTCCGCAGGGCCTCCTCCACGGGCCGGGTGATGAGCCGCTCCACCTGGCGCACGGGCATGCCCGCGTTGGTGGTGACGACCACGGCCTCGCGGATGGTGATGGAGGGGTCCTCCAGCTTGGGGAAGGTGCTGAACAGCCATGCCCCGGCCACGACGATGCCCACGACCGCCGTGATCACGAGGCGGGAGTTTTCCAGGGCGAATGCGGTGATGTTCTTCATGGTCCGCCGCCTATTCCGCCGCCGGGCTTGTGGCCTGCTCCATGAGCTTGACCCGCATGCCGTCCGCCAGGAACGAGACTCCGGCCACGGCGATGACCTGCCCGGCCTCGATGCCCTCGTCCACGAGGATCATGTTGTCGAGCATGCCGGAGATGCGCACCTGCACGCGCCGCACGGTGGAGGTCTCGGGGTCGTAGACGAAGACGTGCCCGCGCAGGGGCTCCTTCTCGGGGAGCAGGGCCTGGAAGGGGATGAGGTAGCCGGAGCCCTTCGGTGTTTCGTCGCCGTTCGCGCCGTTTGCGCCTCCGCCGTATTCATCGGTGAAGAAGCGCACCTCGGCGGACATGCCCAGCTCCAGGCCCGGCACATCCTCCAGGATGGCCACCTTCACAGGGAAGGCGTTGGCCTTGAGCGCGGTGGCACCCACGTCCGTGACGCGCCCGGGAACGGTCCTGCCCCGGAGCGAGGGCAGGGTGACGGTGACCTCCATGCCGCGCGACATGCGGCCGATGAGCGACTCGGGCACGGTCATGCTGACCTCCTTGGCCCCGTCGGAGTCGAGCTTGAGCACCGGCGCGCCGGACTGCACTTCCTCGTGTTCCTCCACCAGCTTCTCGGCCACGTGGCCGGAATAGGGGGCCTTGAGTTCCGTGAGCCGCAGGTTGCGCCGGGCGATCTCCAGGCGGCTCTGCTGGGTGGCCAGCTCGCTGCGGGCGGAGTCGTACTGGAGCTTCACCTGGTCCAGCTCGCTTTTCGCGATGATCCGCTGGGCGTAGAGCTGGTCGTAGCGCTGCCAGTCCGCCCGAGTGGTGTTCACGTTGGCCTGAATCTTTTCCAGCTCCGATTCCGCTGCGGCCACCTCCAGGCGGTAGGGCTCGGGGTCCAGGGTGGCGAGCACCCGGCCCTCCTCCACCCGGTCGCCGATGTCCACGGCGATGCGCTGCACGCGCCCGGAAATCTCGAAACTGAGCTGCGAGGAGCGCCTGGCCTGGACCACGCCCGCGAGCCTGCGCTGCTGGCCTCCGGTGCGGCCCTGGATGGTCATGGTCTTGAGCGCGCGGATGGTCTGCTCCGGGGGTTGCTCGTCTTGCGCGCAGGCCGGGAGCAGGGCGAGCAGGCAGAGGGCCAGGGCCGCCAGCGCGGCTCGGGGGAAGGGGCGTTGTGTTCGGGGGGTCATGGGCGGTTTCTCCGGTGGGGGCAGGGCTCCGGCCGGGAGTTCCGGCCGGGGTTCGCGTTGTCCTCTCGGTTTTCGTGGTTGAGGCGATAGCTCCGGTGCATGGCCCGGATGCCCGCCAGGCTGAAGTCCGTGAGCAGGCGGGCCAGTTCGTCCGCCGGGGTCACGGTGGGGAACAGGGCGTCCGTGGTGGGGTGCAGGCGGCTCATGGCGTGGGCCGCGAGCTGCCCGAGCACGGACTGGGCGCAGAGGTTCACCAGCGTGGAGGAGCCGCCCTCGGGCCCGAGCAGCCCGGCCACGATGTCGCGCAGGAGGTCGAACTCGCCCACGACGCACCTCCGGAAAACCCGGAATTCGGGGTCGCCGGCCAGGAATTCGGTGAGGAAGACGCGGTTTCTGCGCAGCACGGCGGCGGGCGTTCTCGGGCCGGATCCGAGCATGCGCCGGACATAGGCCGAAACGTACGCGGCCAGGCGCTTCTCGGGGCTGCCGCCGGGCCCGGGCAGGGGGCAGCGTTCGGCGCGTTCCAGGTACCAGTCTTCCAGCACGTCGTCGAAGAGCTCGCGCTTGGAGGAGAAGTGGTAGTTCACGGCTGCCACGTTGACCCCGGCTGCCGTGCAGATGGCGCGGATGGTGGCGTCGCGGTAGCCTTTGCGCTCGAACTCGTCGCTGGCGGCGGCGAGGATCCGGGCTCGCGGGTCGGCCTGGGGGGCTTTGGGGGTGGTGGCTGTCGGCCCCGTTTGGGGCTGTGCTGCTGGCATGGCGATGGTCGAGGGTTCGGGCATGGTGCGTCTCTCCGGAGGGGCCCTTCCGGTCGGGGGTGACAACGGTGATTCAAACGTTGTTTGAATCCTGTTCCTCCCTGTGGCGGGTGTCAAGGAGAGAGTCGGGGAGAATCGGGGCGGAGAGGATAGCGGATTCGGGGGCGCACCCGGAAGGGCCGGGACTCATCGGGGCGGAACGGGTCGGGCGGAACCGATGAGGCCGGAGCGGTTTGCGGACGGGCATGGGTTCGAGAAGGGGGGACGGCCGAAGCCTGACATGGAGCCCGCCATGGAGCCCGGTCCAGAACCCGGCGCGCAGGCGCGCCAAGTGCGTCAGGCGCGTCAGCCGTCGAGGTGCAGGTCCTTCATCTTCTTCCAGAGCACCTTGCGGCTCACCCCGAGCATCTCCGCGGCCAGTTGGCGATGGTTGCCCGAGCGTTCCAGGGCCTCCAGGATGCGCGCGCGCTCATACTGGCGCACGCCCTCGTCCAGGCTGGGGCCCGCCTCGCCGCCGTTGGGGTCCGCAAGGGCGGCCGGGCCGGCCTGCTCCCCGCGCACGCGGTTGGGCAGGTGCCCCAGGCGGATGACGTTGTCCTGGCAGAGCAGCACCGTACGCTCCATGATGTTGCGCAGTTCGCGGATGTTGCCGGGGTAGTCGTAGGCCAGCAGGGCCTCGCGCGCCGAGGCCGAGAGGGTGGTCTCCTCCTTGCCGTGGCGCGTGGCGTAGAGCCGCAGGAAGTGGTGGATGAGCTTGATGACGTCGTCGCCCCTATCCTTGAGGGGCGGCAGGTGGATGGGCACCACGTTGATGCGGTAGCTGAGGTCCTCTCGGAAGGCCCCCTCCCGGAGGGCCTCTTCCATGTCTCTGGCCGTGGCGAAGATGGTCCGCACGTCCACCTTGATGGGCGTGTTGCCGCCGATGCGCGTTATCTCGCCGTCCTCCAGCACGCGCAGCAGCTTGGCCTGGAGGGTCAGGGGCATGTCGCCTATCTCGTCGAAGAAGAAGGTCCCGCCGTGGGCCGCCTCGAACTTGCCCACCCGGCGCTTGTGCGCCCCGGTGAAGGCGCCCTTCTCGTGGCCGAAGAGCTCGGATTCCAGCAGGTGCTCGGGCAGGGCGGAACAGTTGATCTTCAGGAACGGGCCGTCGCTGCGGTAGCTGAGCTTGTGCAGGGCGTTGGCCACCAGCTCCTTGCCCGTGCCGCTGGGGCCGAGGATGAGGATGGGGGTGCAGGCGTCCGCCACGGACTGGATGCGCTCGAACACGGGCTGCATGGCCTGCCCGCCGATCATCTCGTCGAGCCCCTCGTCCCCTTTGAGCAGGGCGTTCTCCAGCTTGAGGTCGCGGTAGTTGAAGTAGCGCTCCACGGCGATGAGCAGGCCCTCGTTGGAGAAGGGCTTGCAGAGGAAGTCGAAGGCCCCGTGGCGCATGGCCTTCACGGCCAGCTCGATCTCCGGGAAGGCGGTGATGAGCATGGTGCCCGTGCCGGGGTGCAGCTCCTCAACCTTGGTCAGCAGTTCCAGGCCGGACATGCCCGGCAGGCGCATGTCCGTGATGAGCAGGTCGTACCCGGCGGACTGCATGGCCCGCAGCGCGCCGTCCGCGTCCTCGAAGGTGGCCACCTGGTAGCCCTCGGAGGCCAGGGTGTGCTGCATGCCGATGCGTATGGAGAGTTCGTCCTCGACGATGATGATGCTTCTGTTCATGAATCCTTTCCCATGAGCGGCAGGCTGATGGCGAACACGCTACCCGTGGAATCGGACCGGCGCAAGGCGAGCCTGCCGCCGTGCTGCTCCACCACGGACTTGGCCAGGGCCAGGCCGAGGCCCGTGCCCTCGCCCACGTCCTTGGTGGTGTAGAAGGGGTCGAAGATCTTCTCGCGGATGTCTTCGGGGATGCCCGTGCCCGTGTCGGAGATGATGAAGGTGAAGTATTCGGCGTCCAGCTCGCCCCCCATGCGGATGGTCCCGCCGCCGGGCATGGCGTGGATGGCGTTGACCAGCAGGTTCACGAGCACCTGCTGTATCTTGGAGGCGTCCAGCGGGACGGGGGGCGCGTCCTTTGGCAGGGCCGTCTCCAGCGTTATGCCCCGCTTGCGCAGGAAGAGCTCCAGCAGGGAGACGGATTTTCGGACCACGGCCGCCGGGTCGGCGGGTTCGATGTTCAGGGAGGACTGCCGGGAATAGTCCAGCAGGTCGCGCATGATCTTCTGGATGCGCTCCAGGCCGTTGTTGATGACCTCCACGTGGCGCTCGCGGGTCTCTTCGTCCATGCCGCCCCGGGTGAGGTTGTTGAAGCAGAGCATGACCCCGGCCAGGGGGTTGTTGACCTCGTGGGCGATGGACGCCGTGAGCTGGCCGATGGTGGCCATCTTTTCGGTGTGGAACATGCGCTCCTTGGTGCGCACGCGTTCCTGCTCCTCGCGGCGCAGCCGGTGGACCATCCATTTGAAGCTCTGCTGCAACTGGCCGATCTCGTCGCGCCTGGTGGGCAGCTCGGGGAAGGGCCTGCTGAAGTCCTCGTCCACGGTGATGCCCTCCATGGCCTCGGAGAGCCGTTGCAGCGACTTGACGAGATAGTCCACGCCGAAGCCGATGAAGATGACCGAGACGAGCAGGCAGGCGCCGGAGATGGCCAGGACCTCGTTGCGGGCGGTGAGGCGCGCGCGCTCGATGTCCGCCAGGGAGAAGACGAGGCGGCAGGCGCCCCAGCGTTTGGACTCGATGGCCAGCGGCTCGACCACCTCCATGCGCGCGTCCATGCCCGTGCCGATGACCCGCAGGGAGGGTTCGGCCTGGTCGCCGAAGCCCGGGTTCCCTTCGACAGGCTCCGGGGCGTCGTTGTGGGCCACCACGCGCCCGTGCTTGTCCGTCACCGTGAAGGCCAGGATGCGCGGGTCCGTGCGCATGACGTCGGTGACGTAGTACGAGAGGTAGTCCACCATGTCCGAGGCGTCGAGCATTTCGAGCTCTTCGTAGATGAAGGTGTTGGTGAACAGGATGGCCGAGGCGCGCGTCATGGACAGGGCCTGCTGGCGCGCGTTGTTCATGAGCAGGGCGCGCTCCTTCTCCAGGATGTAGTACGCGGTGAAGAGGATCGTCCCGGAGACGCACAACAGGACGATGCTGATGAACTTGAAGCGCAGGCCGTGGGTGAAGAGCATCCTCACCCCTTGTGGCCGTATGTTCTGGCGCATTCGAGAAGTTCGCGTATGCGGGTGTAGTTCTTGTCCGGGATGGTGATGAAGCCGTACTTGAGCACCGGGCTCCAGCGCTCGGCCTCCTCCTTCAGGACGGGGGAGTTGAAGTCGAGCCCCAGGAGGTAGTCCCGGAAGCGCTCCAGCTCGGGGATGCCGGGCCCGCGCCCCACGATGACGAAGCCGGGGTGCGGTTCGGTTTCGGCGATGACCTTGAGCCCCTGGTGCTCGAAGCGCTCGTAGGTCGCCTTGGAGATGGCCCCCACCTCGTGGGTGCCGCGAAGCACGGAGCGCGCGGCGGCCTCGTGGGTGCGCAGGTTGTCCGCGCTGGCGAGGTCCGCCAGGAGGATGCCCCGCCTGCCCATGTAGCACAGGGGGTGCAGGTAGCCGGAGGTGGAGTGCAGGTCCGCCAGGGCCATGCGCTTGCCCCGGAGGTCGTCCAGGGTGTTGATGTCGTCCCTGTCCGCCCGGGTGAAGAAGATGGTCCGGTTGGTGGGGGTGCCGTCGTTGGAGAGGGCGGCGCACAGGGGCGTGACGCTGGGGCTGGCGTCGCGCGCCTCCAGGTAGGTGAGCGCGCCCAGCAGCGCCAGGTCGTTGTCGCCGTTGACCAGGTCGTGGTTGATGGTTGCGTAGACC
>JBFWJM010000056.1:0-13592 GCA_050253205.1 Desulfovibrionaceae bacterium | reverse complement strand
GGGCCTTGAGCACCTGCGGACTGAAGGGTTTGGTCAGGTAATCGTCGGCGCCGATCTCCAGCCCCGAAACGATGTCCGCGTCCTCGCCTTTGGCGGTGAGCATGATGTTCGGCAGATCGGCGGTGCCGGGCTCGGCGCGCCTCCCGGCAGCCCGGTCTGGGTGAAGGTGGGGCTGGAGCTCTACTGCGCGGCCGGGCCGGACGTGGTTCGCGCCCTGGCGGGCATGGGCTTCCCCGTGTTCGTGGACCTCAAGTTCTTCGACATCCCCAACACCGTGCGCGGGGCCGTGGCCTCGGCCGTGCGGGCCGGGGCGAGGATGGTCAACGTCCACACCCTGGGCGGGGCGCGCATGGCCGAGGCCGCGCGCGAGGGGCTGGAGGCCGCGCCCCCGGGCGTCCACCCCCTGCTCCTGGGCGTCACGGTGCTCACCTCCATGGCCGACGAGGACCTCGACCTGCTGGCCGCCGGGCGCTCTGCCTCGGAGCTGGCGGTGGTCCTTGCGGGGCGCGCCAAAGCATATTACCTTGACGGAGTGGTATGCTCCGGCCTGGAGATCCGGGCCGTCAAGCAGGCGTGCGGGGAGGGCTTCCGATGCCTCACGCCGGGCATCCGGCCCTTTGCGCAAGAGGGTGGAAAGGCCGGGGACGACCAGCGCCGGGTGGTCACCGCCGAACGGGCCGCAGGCGACGGCGCGGACTACCTGGTGGTGGGCAGGCCCATCACTGCGGCGGACGACCCGCTGCTGGCGGCGCGCAATGTTCTGGAAATGATCGAGCGGGGAGAGCGGGCGCGAGAAAGGGAACCGTAGCATGACAGAGCAGGAACAGCAGGGGCCCATGGCGGGCGGGCACATCAAGGGCGCGGGCATGGACCGCATCAAGGGGGTCTTCTCCACCCAGGAGGTGCAGCGCGTGGGCACGGGCACCACCCAGCGCAAGACCATCCAGAAGACCTACTGGTTCGCCGAGCAGGGCAAGGAGCCCGAGAACGTGGTGGTCCAGCCGCTGAACGTCAACTACATCCCCTCCGGCCCTAAGCGCGACATTCCCCGGGATGACTTCCTCGCCAAGTTCAGCCCCGAGCCGGAGTTCTACGTGGCCACGGTCTACCCGCGCATGCGCGAGATGGAGGAGACCATCGTGCGCGGGGAAAAGCACCGCGAGGCGGGCAACGCGTATTCCGCCGAGTTCGAGTTTCAGCAGGCCACGGCCGTGGACGAGGAAAACGTCCGCGCCAACTTCGGCCTCGGGCTCACCTACCTCGACCGGGGCGACTCCGCCAAGGCCAACGACATCTTCCAGCGCCTCGTGAAGCTCGACGCCGCCTTCGAGGCCGAGCACAAGCACCTCTTCAACGACTTCGGCATCAACCTGCGCAAGAACAAGATGCTCGACCAGGCCCTGGAGTACTACCTGCGCGGCGAGGAGCTGGAGCAGAACGACGAGAACCTCTTCCACAACATCGCACGGGTTTACTACGAGAAGGGCGACCTCGCCAAGTGCGTGGATTACTTGAAACGCTCGCTGGAAATCAATCCGAACATGGAGGAGGGCAAGAGGTTCATCGCCTTCCTCGAAAAACAGGGCCACCTCAAGGAGCTGGGCGTCACGGCTGCGGAACTCGGGGTGGACATGTCGCGCTACGGGGGCGGCGGAGGCGGCGGAGGCGGTGAAGACGGCGGCAAGGCCAAGTCTTCCGGCAAGCCCGTGAAGCTGAATTTCTGATGTCGCAGCAGGCCGCGCTGGCTTTCCTGGAGGAGCTTCCCTCCATAGGCAACGATCTGCCGTATTCTCCCGAGCTGCTGGCTCGGCTCTTCTCCCAGACCGGGGCCGGAGGCCTCGCCTCCCTGGCCGAGGTGGCCGCCACCATAGAGCAGGACCAGGGCCTTGCCGCGCGCATCCTCGGCGTGGCCAACTCCGCCTACTACGGCCTCCAGGCCGGGGTGGGCTCCGTGGCCCGGGCCGCCGCCGTGCTGGGCATGAAGGAAATACGCCAGATCATCCTCGCCGTGGGCTTGCGGGAGCTCACCGCCGCCCGGCCGCTGCCCAGGGCGTTCGACCTCGAAGCCTACTGGCGGCATCAATACGCCGTGGCGGCGCTCTGCCGCTCCCTGGCCGAGGATGCGGACGAAGGAGAACCCGACGACCTCTTCACCGCAGGGCTTCTGCACGACCTCGGCAAGCTGGTGGTGGCGCTCTATCGCCCTGTGGAATGGGCGGCCATGGCCGAGCTGGCCGAGGAGGAGGGGCTCGCCGACGCCGTGGCCGAAGACCGCTTCTGGGGGGTGGACCACGCTGTGGTGGGTGCCTTGCTGCTCAAGTCGTGGAGCTTTCCCCGTTCCCTGGTGGAAGCCGTGAACTGGCACCACGCCCCGCGCCTGGCGGACGTGCACCAGGGCGGCGCATTGCTGCTGCGCCTGGCGGACGCCGTGGTCCATGGCCTCGACGAGACCCCGGCCGAGGCCTTCGCCGAAGACCGGGAGAGCATCGTGGCCCACGGCTGCGAGCATTTTCACCTGAACGACGACGAGCTCGCCGAGCGTTGCGAGGAAGTCTTCCAGGACGAGGACCTGGAGCGCTTCGTGGCGCTGCTCGCCTGACCATACAAAGGACGCCGTGCCCAAACGCTGGACCATCAAGGAATCGTACTCCCTGCCCGACGAGCAAGACATCGCCCGGGCGTTGCATGTCTCCCCGCTGCTGGTGGAGATTCTCGCCTCGCGCGGGTTCACCTCCGCCGAGGAGATGGACCGCTTTCTCTCTCCCGGCCTGCGCCACCTGACCCCGCCGGACGCTGTGCCGGGCTTGCGGGAGGCGGCTGCCGTGCTGGCCGAGGGGTTGGCCCGGGGGCTGCCTTTCGCCGTATGGGGGGATTACGACGTGGACGGCGTGACCTCCACGGCCCTGGTCAAGAGCTTCCTCACCGGGAGGGGCATCACCGTGCGCCACTTCCTGCCCAACCGCCTGGAGCACGGCTACGGCCTCGACGAGGGCGGCATCGAAGAGCTCGCTGCCGAGGGAATTCGCCTGCTGCTCACCGTGGATTGCGGCATCTCCGACGTGGGGCCCGTGGCCCGCGCGCGGGAGCTGGGCATGACCGTGGTCGTCTCCGACCACCATCTGCCGGGAGACGTCCTGCCGCAGGCGCACGCCGTGTGCGACCCGCGCCTGGCCGAGGAGCAGGGCTGCCCCTGCGCGGACCTCGCCGGGGTGGGCGTGGCCTGGATGCTCATGGCCGCGCTGAACCGGCTGCTGCCCGGCCAGCCCACGGACATGGGCCGCCTGCTCGACTTCGTGGCCCTGGGCACCGTGGCGGACGTGGTGCCCCTCACCGGGCAGAACCGCATCCTCGTCAAGAACGGGCTGCTGCTCATCAAGGAGGCGGTGCGGCCCGGCATCGGAGCGCTCAAGGAGGTTTCCGGGTACGACCGCCTGGCCGAGCTGGGCGCCGGGCAGATCGGCTTCGGCCTGGCCCCGCGCATCAACGCCGCCGGGCGCCTGGGCGACCCGAACCTCGCCCTGGACCTGCTCCTCGCGCCGGACCTGGAAACCGCGCGGCCCCTGGCCCAGCGGCTCGACGCCATGAACGCCGACCGCCGCCGGGAGGAGGGAGAGATTCTGGAGCAGGCCCTGGAACAGGCCAGGGCGCAGCTCGCCGCCCGGCCCGGGCTCATGGGCCTCGTGCTCCACGGGGAGGCCTGGCACCCCGGGATCATCGGCATCGTGGCCTCGCGGGTGGTGGAGGAGTTCTATCGGCCCGCGCTGCTGCTTTGCACCGAGGGGGAGGGCGGCCTGCTCAAGGGCTCGGGCCGCTCCATCAGCGAGCTGGACCTGCACGCGGCCCTGGGCGAGTGCTCCGCCCTACTGGCGGGCTACGGCGGCCACAGGCAGGCCGCGGGCCTCTCCCTGGAGCCCGCGAACCTCGACGCCCTGCGCGGGGCGTTCCACGAGGCCGTGGTGGCGCAGGTGGGGCCGGAGCCGTTCTCGGCCACGCTCAAGCTGGAGCGCGAGCTGCCGCTGCGGATGCTGGACTTCCGGCTGCTCAAGGAGCTGGAGCTGCTGCAACCCTTCGGCGTGGGCAACCCCGAGCCCGTGTTCGTGACGCCCCCGGTGCAGGTGAAGGACTACCGCGTCTTCGGCAAGAACCACGTGCGCCTGACCCTGGACGACCCCGAGGCCCGGGCCAGCGTGCCGGGCAAGGCCTGGCGCATGGCCCAGAGCCTTACCCGCGAGGTGCGCGGCCGGACCATGCGCTTCGCCTTCACGCCGAGGATCGACGGCTACGGCGGCGTGCCCAAGATCGAGCTGCACATCAAGGACTGGCAGGACTAGCGGGCGAACCGGCGGCAATACGACCTATGGTGAAGGCGGTCCTCCCTTCGCCAGTTCCCGTCTTGTTTCACAGTGCTGTTCGGCCAGGGCTGTCCGCCACTGCATCTCCTTTATTTTTCTTGAGTTTCCGTTACAGGTTGTTACGTCCTGTTGCGTGGCGGAAAGGCATTTCGCGGCCCGCCGTGGTCCAAGGGTTCCGTCGTCAGAAACTCTCACCAAGGACGGAACATGCACAAACGGATCATGCTGATGGTGACACTGGCCCTGGGCCTCTTCCTGGCTGGATGCAGCCCCTTCGGCGGGGCCATGCAGGGCTCGGAAGTCAACGGCGAATTCGTGGAACGCTTTGTGGAGCGCTTTTCGGATCGTCTGAACCTCAATGCGGATCAGAGCGCCAAGCTGCGTGCGGCCGTGGACGACATGACCGCCACGGCCAAGGGCCAGAAGGCCGAGCGCGAGGCGCTCAAGGCCAGGTTCGCCGAGGAGGTGGGCAAGGAGACCCTGGACCAGGCGGCGCTGACCGCGCTCATGGACGAGCAGCACGCGCTCAACAGGGCCGTGGTGCAGAGCGCCATGGACGGGCTCGCCGAGTTGCACGCCACCCTGAACGCGGAGCAGCGCGCAGAGCTGGCCGCCGCCCTGACTGAGCCCCGCGAGCGCGGCGAGCGCAGGGGGTTCTTCGGCGGGCGCCGAAGCTAGAAAGCCCTGGCGTGTCGGCGGTTCGCGGCTGACATGTCGCGGCTCGAAACGGCGGGCGTCGTCCTTGTTGGTCCCGGGGCGGCGCTTGCCTTTTTCCGCTCCCGGAGGGTAACGGATGGCAGTCTGGAAGGAGGCGACATGGCGGAACGGATTCTGCTCATCGAGGACGACCTCAAACTGCAACGCCTGCTCGGGGAGTACCTCGGGGCGTTCGGCTACGAGCTGCACGCCGAGGCCCATCCCGAGCAGGGGCTTGCGGCCCTGGGGCGGCTGCGGCCGGATCTGGTGATCCTCGACGTCATGCTTCCGGGCATGAACGGGTTCGAGGTCTGCCGCCGCATCCGGCGTGATTCGGGCGTGTCGGTGATCATGCTCACCGCGCGGGGCGACGTCATGGACCGGGTGGCCGGGCTGGAGCTGGGGGCCGACGACTACATGGCCAAGCCCTTCGAGCCGCGCGAGCTCCTGGCTCGCGTACAGTCCGTGCTGCGGCGTTCCGGTTCCGGCGCGCAGCGCGGCACGGCCGGGAGCGGCGCGGGAGCCCGGGCCGGATTCGGGCGGCTGGTGGTGGACCACGGCGCGCACGACGCCCTGCTGGACGGCCGCCCCGTGGGCCTGACCACCAACGAATTCAACGCGCTGGCCGTGCTGGTCCGGCAGCCTGGGCAGGTGGTGGAGCGCGAGGCTTTGATCTTCGAGCTGCGCGGCCTGGAGGCCGAGAGCTTCAACCGTTCCGTGGACATCACCATGAGCCGCCTGCGACAGAAGCTGGGCGACAATCCCCGCGCGCCCGAGTTCATCAAGACCGTCTGGGGCGCGGGGTACATGTTCATCGCGCCCTCGGGCGGGGGGGCTTCCCCGATCCAGGGCGAGGATGGCGAGGATGGCGAGGATGGAGCGGCGGATGGCTAGCCTGTTCCAGCGCATGGCCCGCTCGCTCTTCACCCGGCTGGCGGTGATCATGCTGCTGGCCGCCGTGTCGGTCTACGGCCTGGCCTATGGGCTCTTTTTCGGCATGCACCAGGACCGCGAAACCTCGCTGAATCGCAGCCTGGTGCAGTATGCCGAGTTCCTGGTGCGCGAGCTGGGCTCCCCGCCGGACCGCCAGCGCGCCGAGGAAATGGGCCGCAGGCTGCACATGCACATCCGCACCGAGGGCGGGCCCGGGCCCGCCTGGACGGCGGGGGTGGAGCCCGAGAGTTTTCCCGAGCGCAGCCTGCGCACCTGGTTCAGGTCCGACGCGGTGCAGGCGTCCAGCCTGCGTGGCAACCACCGCATCCAGGTTCGGGCGGATTCCGGGGCGCTGTTCACCTTCGACCTCTTTCCCACATTGGCGGAGCGCGCCTCGCTCCACCGCATGGTGCTCTTCTTTTTGCTGGGTTCGGCCGGGATTTTCCTGCTGGCGTATCTGGCCATGCGCCATCTGCTGCGGCCCGTGCGCTGGCTCACGGAAGGAGCGGAGGCCGTGCGCGACGGAGAGCTGGGCCACCGCGTGCCGGAGCGCTGCGGCGGGGAGTTGCGCGAGCTCTCGCGCACCTTCAATGAAATGGCCTCGCGCCTGGAGGGTGTGGTCCAGTTGCAGCGCAGGCTCCTGCTCGACGTGAGCCACGAGCTGCGCACGCCCATCACCCGGCTCAAGCTCCGGGTGGAGATGCTGCGCGGGGGCGGCTGTGCGGAGGCCAGAGGAGCCATGGCCGACGACCTGCGCGAGATGGAGGGCATGATCACCGCGCTGCTCGACGCCGCGCGCATGCGCCACGAGGCCGAGAACCTCAACCGCCGCTGCCTGGAGGTGGGGGCCGTGCTGCGCGAGATGGCGGACCCCTACCTGGCCCATGCGCCGGGGGTGGAGCTGCGGCTGCCCGCCGTTCCGGTCCGCGCCTGGCTGGACGAGGACGGCCTCGCTGCCCTGGTGCGCAACCTGCTCGACAACGCGCTCAAATATTCCGAGCCTGACGCCCCGCCCGTGGAGCTCCGCCTGGAGGAATGCGAGCGGGAGGACGGGGTGCGCATCCTCGTGCGCGACCACGGGATGGGCATTCCGGCGGAGGCCCTGCCGCATCTCTTTGAGCCGTTTTTCCGGGTGGATGAATCCCGTGCGCGCGATACGGGCGGCTACGGCCTGGGCCTCAACCTCTGCCGGGCCATCGTCCGCGCCCACGGAGGGCGCATCTCCGTGGAGAGCGAGCCCGGCCGGGGCACCACCTTCACCGTCATCCTGCCCACGGGCTCCCCGGCGCAGGGGCGGGGCTAAGAAGGCCGGACGAATTCCGCCGCGTTGTAGCTGGAGCGGACCAGGGGCGCGCAGAACATGCGCGGGATGCCCCGGGCGCGCCCGGCGGCGGCATATTCCTCGAACATGCGCGGCTCCACGTAGCGCTGCACCTCCGGGTGCTCGCGCGTGGGCCGCATGTACTGACCGATGGTCACGATGTCGCACCGCGCTGCGGCGAGGTCGTCCAGCACGCGCATGACCTGGGAGTCCGTCTCGCCCAGGCCGACCATGAGCCCGGACTTGACCGGAACCGCCGGGGCCAGGGCCTTGGAGCGGCGCAAGAGCTCCAGGCTTCGTTCGTACCGCGCCTGGGGGCGGATGCGCTGGTAAAGCCCCGGCACGGTTTCCACGTTGTGGTTCAGCACGCTGGGCCCGGCGGCCAGCACCGCGGCCAGGGCGGCCTCGTCTCCCCCGAAGTCCGGGATCAGCACCTCCACCGTGCATTCGGGCAGGCGGTCGCGCACCGCGCGGATGGTGGCGGCGAAGTGCTCCGCGCCGCCGTCCGGCAGGTCGTCCCGCGTCACGGACGTGACCACCACGTGCTTGAGCCCGAGGCGGGCGGCCCCCTCGGCGAGCCTCTGCGGTTCCGTGGGGTCCAGGGGCTCCAGCGGGCCGGGGTGGATGTTGCAGAAGGCGCAGTTGCGCGTGCAGTTGCGGCCCATGATCAGGAACGTGGCCACGCCCCGGCCGAAGCACTCGAAGGTGTTCGGGCACTTGGCCGAGCGGCAGACCGTGTTCAGCCGCAGGTCAGCCAGGAGGTCCGCCGTGCCGGAATAGGCCCCGCCGCGCGGCAGGCTAACCCGCAGCCAGGGGGGAATGCGTAGCGGTTTCGAAGGCTTCTCGGAAGACATGCTGCACCTCGTGCATGGGGATGTCGCGGCCGGTTTCAAGCGCCAGGGAGGTGGGGCTCGCGCCCTTCAGGCCGCAGAGGGTGATGAGCTCGAAGAGGGAGAGGTCGGGCCCCACGTTGAACGAGAGGCCGTGGTAGCTGGTCCAGCGCTTCACGGCGATGCCGATGGAGCAGAGCTTGCGCGGGCCCACCCAGGCCCCGGGCCGTCCGGGGTCGCGCGTGGCCGTGACGCCGAAGTGCGCGGCTGTGGCCACTGCGGCCTCCTCCAGCTCGTCGAAGAATCGGCGGATGCCGCCCGGGCGGCGGTCGATGCGCAGGATGGGGTAGGCCACGAGCTGGCCGGGGAAGTGGCAGGTGATGTTCCCGCCCCGGGTGGCCTGGACCACCTCGATGCCCTGCTCGCGGAGCCATTCGTCCGGGGCGTGCAGGTTCTCGCGGCCTCCCTGCCTGCCCAGGGTGATGACCCTGGGATGCTCCAGCAGGAACACGGCCTCGCGCCCGCCGGTGAGCACCTCGCGGTGCCTGGCGAGCTGCACGGCCTCGGCCTCGGCGTAGGGCACCAGCCCGAGGTCGATCCATTCCGGAGCTTGCGGCGCGCTCACGATTTTTTTCCGCTCCGGGAGTTTGCGGGCCGGGGCTTCCCGTCTTTGGGCTTGCCACTCTGGGGCTTGCCTCCTTGGGGTTTTCCTCCCCTGGGCTTGTCTGCCCTCTGCTTATCGGCCTGCCGGGGGCCGTCGCCTCGCCGGGCCTTGTCGGCCCAGCTTCCCTTGGGAGCCGGGGCCTGGGGCGTCTTTTCGGCGGGCCTGGGGCGGGGGGGCCGTTCATCACGTTCGGGCCGTTCATTCCTTTCGGGCCGTTCATCGTGCTCCGGCCGGGCGATTCGTTCGGGACGCTGGGCCTGCGCCGGGCCGTCTTCCGCTGCCTGGGCCTCGCGACGTTCCTGGGCCAGGCCCAGGGGCATGACCAGCGCGCCGGATTTCTCGTCCACGATGTCCTGCCCGGGCCAGCGGGCCTGGATGCTCTCCCCCGGGGCCAGGGGGCGGTGGTAGGGCTTGTAGCCGATGAGCGTGAGCCCCCGGGAGGAGCAGGCGTACTGCCCCCGGCCCTCGGGCAGGGGGAACGGCTCGGAGATGGCGCGCACGTACTCCCGCGGGGCCTCATCTTCGGCGGGCGGGTCGTCTCGTCGCTCGGAGGAGAGGTAGACGAAGCTCAGGCTGGCGGCGTCCTTGGGCAGGCGCGCCTGCCCGGCGAGCCTGTGCAGCCACTGCGGGGCCGAGGCCGCCTGGAAGCGGAAGTGGCACCAGGGGCCGGAGGCCAGGCCCGGCATGGGGCAATCCCCGGCATGGGGGCAGGGGGAGAGGGGGGAGAAGCCCAGCTCGATGAACGCGCCGCGCAGCAGCGCCACGATGCGCGCCGCGTCGCGCACGCCGGGCTCCACCAAAAGCACGCGCCCGCCCTCGGCCAGCCGCTGGCGCAGGGAGAGGGCGGTCTGCTCGGCCTGTTCGTGCTGCGCCTCGCCGCCGCGCCAGTCCAGCTCGTTGAGCGTATTGGCCGCCACGAGCAGGTCGGCCCGCTCACGCAGCCGGGTGGTCACGCCGCCTTTGACCAGCGTGACCTTCCAGGAGCTCTGCGGCGCGAGCGCGCGAAACACGTCGAGCCCGGTGCGCATGGCCCGGGGGGTGCGGTCGAGGCAGACGAAGGTGAGGCGCTTCTCGCGCAGGTGGGGCCGGGAAATCCACAGGGCCAGCAGCACCGTGAGCGGCCCCGCGCCGAGGTCCACCACGGTGGCCCCGTCCGGCACGTTGAGGTTGAGCCCGATGAAGAGCCGCGTGAGGCGGTAGACGTTCCAGGGCAGGAAATAGCGCAGGTAGGCCGTGAAGGACCTCGGGTCGCCCATGTAGTCCTTGGGGCGGTCCTGGCGGGCCTCGGTGAGCATGCGCGAGAGGTCGCGTATGGCGTAGGGCAGCTCGGCCTTGTGGCGGCCCGGCACCGGGGCGGCCTTGTTCAGGGCGCGGCCCAGGGCTTCGAGCAGTTCCCTGGCCGGGGCATCCGGTTCGGGGAAGAGGGCGTTGTCATTGGACATGGGTGAAGACCATCCGTTGGAGGTAGCGCGCGCCGAATTCCGGCGCGGACGCGAGGTCGAGGGTTTCGGGCCGGGGGAGCGCTTCGAGCCAGGGGCGCGCTTGCGGGTCTGTCAGCAGGAGCAGGGTTCCGGCCAGGGAGGTGTTCCCGGCGCGTTTGGTGCGAGCGGCCAGCCCCGGCGGCAGGAAGCCGAGCCGCTCCAGGTCGTCCAGGCCCACATGCTCGCCCATGGCCCCGGCGAGGTGCAGGGAGCCCAGCTCCCCGTGGGCGAGCCCGGCGGCCTCCAGCAGGGCCGAGAGCGCGAGGTTGAAGGCGGCCTTGACCTTGAGCAGTTCCTCAACGTCCGAGGCCGTGAGGGCCACGCCGTGGGCCAGGGCCAGGGCCCGCTCGCCGCGAAGCTCCGTGAACCCGGCGGCGACCTTGGCGGCCAGGGGCGAGGGGGACGCCGGGGTAGTGATGAAATGCCCTTCCCTGGAGAGCAGGCCGCAGCGCAGCAGCAGGGCGCAGAGGGAGAGGCTGGCAGTGCCCGTGAGGCCCAGGGGCGCGCCCTGGGCGGCCCCCGCGCCGTATATGGGCTCCAGGCCCAGCGGGAGCACGGGGGAGAGCCGGAAGGCGGTGATCACCCCCGGGGCGGCCGTGCGCCCGCAGGAGAGGCCCACGCCCTCCAGGGCCGGGCCCATGGGCACCGAGGCCGCGAGGCGGCGGGGCCCGAGGTCGAGGATGAACTCGCCGTTGGTGCCGAGGTCCGCCAGGAGGAAGGGCGGCTTGGGCGGGGAGTCGGAAAAGAGGAGCGCGGCGAGCCCGGCGGAGAGGTCCGCGCCGATGAACGGCGAGAGCAGCGGGGGCACGTACGCCGGGGGCAGGCCCGGGCCGAGGTCGCATTCCCTGCCGCAGGGGTCGGGCAGGGCGTAGGGCGCGGCCGCGAGGGTGGCGGTGTCGAGCCCCAGGAGCAGGGCGGCCATGGCCGGATTGCCGGAGACTGCCAGCCCATCCACGGGGCCGGGGAGTTCCGCCATGATTTCGCGCAGCCTGTCGAGCACGAGCCCGCGCAGGGTGGCCGCGCCGCCGGGGGTGGCCGCGAAGGCGAGCCGGGCCATGACCTCGCTGCCGAGGCCCATCTGCGGGTTCAGCGCGCCGCCCTGCGCCACCACGCGCGCGCCGTCCGTGGCGGCCCAGTGCAGGGTGGTGGTGCCGAGGTCCACGGCGAGCTTCAAGGGCTTGCCGGATGCGGCGGTGGATGCGGCGGTGGATGCAGCGCCGGATGCAGCGCCGGATGCCTGACCAGGGGGAGCACCGGGTGCGGAGCCGGAGCGCGCGGCGCGTGGCGAAGCAGGGACCTCCACCTCGCAGGAGACGGCCGGGTGCAGGCAGGCCAGCCGCCAGCCCTCGGCCACTCGCTCCGGGCCCAGGCGGCGCAGCTCCTCGGCCCGGGGATCAGGCGGGGCGGAAATGAAACGCACCCGGCACAGCCCGCAGCGCCCCTGCCCGGCGCACAGCGGCACCTCGCGCCAGAGCCCGGCCAGGAACAGGGCCTGGGCCAGGGTGCGCGGCGCGGCCGCGTCCTGCGGTGCGGTGGTGACGGTCCTGCCGTCGTGGGTGCGGGCGATGATCTGCTGCATGGTGCGTGGGTCCGGGGTTGCTTCGGGGCAGCGATGGTAGCCCAAGCGCGGGCGGGTGTAAACGCGGCAGGAGGAGGCGGCCCCGGGGCGCGGGCTAGGGTCTGGCGAGGCGGGCCATGGCGTCGGAGAGGTGCGCGAGCCAGATGTCCGAGAGCTCGTCGTATTCCCCCGAGGCCTTGAGGATGCCCCGGCAGGCGATGCCCGCCCGGCCCAGCGCGCTCTCCCAGGAGTCCTCCTTCTCGCCCATGAGGTCGTGGGCCACGTGGAACCCGGCCCCGAAGAGGAAGGGCAGCAGCGCCGCCCGCCGGACGTCCGCGCGCGCGAGCCATTTGGCCACGGTGTCCACCGAGGGTTCGCGCCCCTTGCCCCGGCCCATGACCCCGAGGAAGACCATGGGGTCGAGCCGCTGGAGGCGCCGGTGCAGGGCGGGGTAATATTCGTTGCCCTCGTGGGCAGTGCCATGGCCGATGAAGATGACGGCCTCGCCCTCGGCGCGGTCCTCGGGCACGAGGCGCAGCAGCGCCCTGGCCACGAGGTCCAGGTCCTCCTCGCAGGCCAGCAGCGGGCGGCCCACCTCGATGCGCTCGAAGAGCCCGTCGCGGACCATGAGCCGGTCCGCCAGGGCCTGCATCTCGTGGAATTCCCGCCCGGGGATCACGTGCAGGGACTGCACGGCCACGCGGCGCACGCCCTCCTCGCGCAGCCGCTCCAGCGCGCCGGAGACGTCGTCGGCCGTTTCGCCGTGGGCGCGCATGCGCGCCAGCACGTGGGCCGAGGTATAGGCCACGGCGCAGCGGGCCTCGGGCCAGGTTTCACGCACGCGCCCGGCCACCGCCGTGACCGCATCGCGGAATTCGGGCCGCCGGGAGCCGTGGGCGGCGAGGAGGATGGCGGTGGTCATGAGGCGGCGGCCTGCTCCTCGGCGGCGAAGTCCACCCCTTGCAGCAGGGCCTCGGTGTTGACCACCAGGGCGTCGGATTCGCCCATCATGCCGTAGCCGAGGATGGGCAGGTGGAAGATGTCCTCCACGGGCACGGTGAACTTGGTGATGACCACCTGCTGCTGGCGCAGCACCTCGCTGACGAGGATGGCGGCGCGGATGTTGCCCACGCGGACCACCACGGTCTGGGCCAGGGTGAGGTCGTCTATGCCCGAGTCCACGTCCAGGTGCCGATCCAGGCGGATGAGCGAGTGGACCGTGCCGCGCACGTCCACGGTCTCGCGGCCGTCGGGCAGCTGGACCACGTCCTTCTCCCGGGGCACGTAGATTTCCACCACGTCCTGGCTGGGGATGATGTAGCGCTCCTGGCCCAGGCGGCAGACCAGCGCCTCCACGATGCCCTCGTTGGCCGAGCGGGAGAGCGGGATGGACAGGGTGAAGGCCGTGCCCTTGCCCAGCTCCGAGTCGATGGTGATCTCGCCGTCGAGCTGGTTCTTGATGACGTTGAGCACCGCGTCCATGCCCACGCCGCGCCCGGAGATGTCCGTCACGGCGGAGGCGGTGGAAAAGCCCGAGCGCAGCACGAGCTGGTAGATTTCGGCGTTGGTGAGTTCGTCCTCCGGGGAGATGAGCTCCTTCTCCTCGGCCTTGGCGCGGATCTTCGCAGGGTCGAGGCCCCGGCCGTCGTCCTCCACGCGGATGAAGGCGGTCTCCCCCTTGCGCGAGGCTGTCAGCCGCACCCGGCCCACCGGGTCCTTGCTCGTCTCGGCCCGCTCCTCGGTGCTTTCCAGCCCGT
>JBFWJM010000055.1:0-13837 GCA_050253205.1 Desulfovibrionaceae bacterium | reverse complement strand
ACGACGCTCTTCCGATCTAGAAAGACCACCAGCCCGCCCTTGAGCATGGCCATGAAGTTCAGCACCTCGTCGGCCGTGAGGATGGTGAAGTCGTCGTCGTCCTGCTCGCCCAGGCCGTGCAGGTGGCGGAGCATGGAGCGCAGGTTCTCCACGTGGTCGGCCATGCGCTCCGGCTCCAGGAATCGCACGCGCAACGCGGCGAAGTATTTGCGGTCGAGGTTGAAGCGCTGGGTCAGGGTGGTCAGGGGCATGGCGATGCGGTTGTCGATGTCTCCTCCTCCGCCCGTGAAGCCCCGGTAGGAGAGCCGCCCCACCACCTGGGTGGGGATGTTGCCGATGAAGATGACCTGGCCCACCGGGGACTCCTCGCCGAAGAGCTCGCGCGCTGGCTTGTCGCCGATGAGGCAGACCTTGGCCCCGCGCTCCACGTCCTCCACGGTGAAGTCGCGCCCCTCCGAGAGCGGCCAGCTCCAGGCGTCGGCGTAGTTCTCCGTGGCGCCGATGATGCGGTCCACCTCGTAGCTGCGGCCCTCGTGGCGCACGGTGACGCCCGAGGTGGAGCGCATGGGCACCACCAGCACGACCCCGGGCAGGGACTGGCGGATGCGGTGGGCGTCCTCCCAGTCGAGGGTCATGGTGCGCATGCCCACCGCGCGCTTCTTGAAGTTGCCCCCGAGCACGAAGGCCATGTCCGGGCCGAACATGTCCACGATCTCGTGGGCCTTGCGGTTGGCGCCGTCCACGGCCGTGACGATGAGCGTGAGCGAGGCGATGCCGAAGGCCACCCCGAGGATCACGAACAGGGAACGGACCTTGAAGGCCCACACGGCCTCCAGGGCCATGCGCGCCACGCGCAACGCCTGGGCCGGACGCACGGGCCTAGCCCTCCCGCCCTTCCACAATGCTGCCGTCCGCCAGGCGGATGACCCGCCCGGCCTGGGCGGCCACGTCCTCGTCGTGGGTCACCAGCACGATGGCCGTGCCCTCGGCGTTCACCTGGCGAAAGAGCTTCATGATCTCGGAGCTGGTGGCGGAGTCGAGCTGGCCCGTGGGCTCGTCCGCGAGGATCACGTCGGGCTTGTTGAGCAGGGCCCGGGCCATGGCCACGCGCTGCTGCTGCCCGCCGGAGAGCTTGGCGGGCTTGAAGTGCAGGCGGTCGCCCAGGCCCACCAGGTCGAGCAGCTTCTCGCCGCGCCGCCGGAGCTCGGCCTGGGGCGTCTTGGAATACATGCCCGGCAGGAGGACGTTTTCCAGGGCCGTGGCGTAGCCCACCAGGTGGAACGCCTGGAACACGAAGCCGATGCGCCGATTGCGCAGGCGGCTCAGGGCGTCGTCGTCCAGGCCCGCCACATCGCTGCCGTCGAAGTGGTAGGTGCCGGCCGTGGAGCGGTCGAGCAGGCCGATGATGTGCAGCAGGGTGGATTTTCCCGAGCCCGAAGTGCCCTGGAGGGAGACGAACTCCCCGGGGGCGATGTCCAGGTCGATGCCGCGCAGCACCTCCACCCCGGGGTCGCCGGGGTTCCCTGCCGCGAAAATCTTGCCCACCCCGCGCAGGCTCACCAGGGCCACGGCTAGCCCCTCCCGCCCTGGCCGCCGCCCGGCCCGCCACCGGGAGAGCCTCCGGGGCCGCCACCGGGAGAGCTGCCGGGAGTGCCGCCAGA
The DNA here is from genome assembly GCA_050253205.1 of Desulfovibrionaceae bacterium. GTDB lineage: Bacteria > Desulfobacterota > Desulfovibrionia > Desulfovibrionales > Desulfovibrionaceae > JAHJKV01. The sequence goes on along the minus strand of JBFWJM010000055.1, from coordinate 12,176 downwards.
CCCGCCGTACCCGGCGGGCAGCACGAGCTGCGTGGCCACCTTGTCGCCCTCCTCCAGCCCGATGCGCACCTCGCTGCGGTCGAGCCCCTGGAGCCCGAGCTCGGGCCGGACCTCCCGCACGGAGCCGTCCGCCTCCAGCACGAAGACCACCTGCGTGCCCCCGACCCACTTGAGGGCCGTGTTGGGCGCGGTGAGCACGTCCGCGCGCTCCTCCACCACGATTCTACACTGGGTGGTCATCTCCGGGCGCAGGGGGAAGTCGGCGTCGTAGTCCACGCCCACCAGGGCGCGGTAGTAGACGATGTTGTCGCGGATCTCGGGCTCGGGGTAGAGCCTGTCCACACCGCCCGAGAACACGTGGTCCGGGTACGCGTCCACCGTGAACTCCACCCCCTGGCCCACGCGCGTGCGGCCCACGTCCGTCTCGTCCACGTAGATCCACATCTCCAGCTTGGTGGGATCGAGCACGGTGATGAGGTTGGAAACCTGGAGCCCGGAGACCACAGTCTCGCCCTCCTGGGCCGCCACCTGGCTGACCACGCCGTCGATGGGGCTGTAGATGGAATAGTAGGAGAGCTGCACCGCCAGCGTCTCCAGGGAGGCGTGCTGGGCCTGGGCCTCGAAGCGCGTCACGCGCTCGTCCTCCACGGCCTGGTCGAGGTTGCTCTGGTGGTCGAGGCCCTTTTCCACCAGGGTGCGGATGCGCACCAGCTCCTTGGCGGCGCGCTGGGCCTTGGCCTCGGCCAGGCGCACGCGCGCCCGGCTCTCCTCCACCCGGGCCACCAGCTCGCGGTCGTCGATCTCGGCCACGAGCTCCCCGGCGCGGACCTCGTCGCCCACCTTCACGGGCACGTTGAGCAAGACGCCCGTGGCCCGCGCGCCGATCTTCACCTGCGCGCCCACCTGGGCCTTGACGATGCCCGTGGCCTCCAGGACCTTGCGCACGGTGCCGCGCGTGACCTCCTCTGTCCTGAGGATGCGCACGGCGTCGGATTTTCCGCCGGAGCGCCAGAGGTAGACCCCTCCGGCGGCCACGGCCACGATGAGGGCGAGCAGCAGATATTTCTTCATGATGTTCCGTTCGGGTTGTCCGTGTTCCTGGTCCGTTCGCGCTCCAGGGCCTCCTCGAAGGAACCCCCCGCCCCGCCCCTGGGGCGCTTTGGCGGCAGCCGGAAAACGTCCCGCAGCCCCGGACCGCGAAAACGATACCCGCAATAGGGCATGAGCGCCACCCCGGAATAGAAAACTGAAGCGTTCGGATGGTTGCGGCAGAGGTCCGGGCGGTGCTCATGATCGCCGCAGAGCCCCTCCTCGGTCAAGAGGGTGCAATGGAAGACCAGACGCCCGTCCTCGTCCTCGCCGTGGGGCACGAAGCGGGCGAGCTCGGGGGCCCTGGCCTTCTCCTTCTCGAAGTATTCTTCCCCGCGTATCCAGCGCCCGCCGCTGTGCAGCACGATGGTCCGGCAGCACTGGCCGCACCTGAGGCACCGCCCCTCCACGCGCACCCCGCGCCCGGAGAGCACGCGCGCAAGCCGCCTCCAGAGCGCGGACCAGCCCCAATCCGTAACGTACCAGAGCACTCCCCTCAGCCTCCCAGGGCGGCCACCCGCCCGCGCACCAGGGCCTCCACCTCCGCCCGCAGCGATGCCAGCCGGGCGTCGTCGTCCGCCTCGAAGCGCAGCACGATGACGGGCTGGGTGTTGGAGCAGCGCACCAGCCCCCAGCCGTCGGGGTATTCCACGCGCGCACCGTCCGTCTCCACCACGGCGCACTCCCCGGCGGCGGCCTGGGCGCGGTAGTGCGCGAGGATCTCCTCCACCACCCGGAACTTCACGCCGTCCGCGCAGCGCACCTGGATTTCGGGGGTGGTGCTGGTCCTGGGCCAATGGGCCAGGCGCGCGGAAAGGGGCGTGGCAAGGGGTGCGGGGTCGCGCGCCAGCAGGTGCAGCACCTTGAGCGCCGCGTGGGAGGCGTCCTCGCAGCCATGAAACCTCCCGCCCCAGAAAAAATGGCCCGAGAGCTCCCCGCCGAAGGCCGCGCCCTCGGCGAGCATGCGCGCCTTCATGAGGCTGTGGCCCGTGGCGGCCATGACGGGCCTGCCGCCCAGCCGCGCCACGTCCGCGAAATAGCGCTTGGAGCACTTCACGTCGCCGAGCACGGCGGCCCCGGGGTGTTCGGCCAGGGCCTCGGCCGCCAGGAGCGCGGCCGTCTCGTCGCCCTCCCAGAGGCGGCCCTTTTCGTCCACGATCCCCAGGCGGTCGCCGTCGCCGTCGAGCCCCACGCCCAGCTCCGCGCCCTCGGCCAGCACGCGCGCGGCGAGGTCGCGCATGTTCGCGGCCACGGCCGGGTCCGGGTGGTGGTTGGGGAAGGCCGGGTCCGGCTCGCAATACAGCCGGACCACCTCGGCCCCGCAACGCTCCAGCAGCACGGCCGTGACCTCGCCGGAGGTGCCATTGCCGCCGTCCACCACGACCTTTATCGACCTGGGCAGCTCCATGCCCCGGGCGAGGTCGTCGAGGTAGGCGGGCAGGGTCTCGTGGCGGGAGGCGAGCCCCGCCCCGGAGAAGAAATCCCCGGCGGCCATGATGTCGTGCACCTCGGCGATCTCCGCCGGGGAGAGGGTCGTGGGCCCGCCCCAGAGCTTGAAGCCGTTGTACTGGGGCGGGTTGTGGCTGGCGGTGATCATGACCCCGGCGTCGCAGCGCAAATGGCGGATGGCGAAGTAGAACTCCGGCGTGCCGACCATGCCGAGGAAGTAGACGTCCATGCCCGTGGAGCACAGGCCAGCCACCATGCGTTCCTGATATTCCGGAGAGGATGGCCGCACGTCGCGCCCCACCACGGCCCGGGAATAGCCCTTGCGGCGAAAGAACGTCCCTGCCGCGCGGCCCAGCGCCTCCACCCATTCGGGGTCGAAGTCGCGGTCCACCAGGCCGCGTATGTCATAGGCCCGAAACACCTCCCTGCGCACCGGCTTCATCTGCATCTCCTTGTTCATCGCTCCCGCCTTCTGCCCGGTTTCCTCCGGCTTTTCTTGACCTCGCGCCTGGGGGAACTTATGTCTGACACATGAACTGGGACTGGGACAAGCTCCAACAACAACGGCAGAGGCAGCAGAGCCCGACGGGCGGTGGTCCGCCCAACTTCAACGACTTGGGCGACAAGTTCAAGCGTTTTGGAAATTTCCGGATGCCCGGGGCCAAGATCGTCGTGCTGGCGCTCGTGGTCCTGTGGCTCCTGTCGGGCGTTTTCATGGTCGACGCGCCGGAACGCGGCGTGGTCAAGCGCTTCGGCGCGTACCACCGCGAAACCGGGCCCGGCCTGCACTATCACCTGCCCTACCCCCTCGAGTCCGTGCTGGTGCCCAACGTGGACCAGGTCCGGCGCATCGAGATCGGCTTCCGGACGTCGAGCCGGGAGCGCGACTTCCAGCAGGGGCAGTCTCGCGCGGTGACGGACGAATCGCTCATGCTCACGGGCGACGAGAACATCGTGGACGTGCAGTTCGCGGTGCAGTACCAGCTCCACGACCCGCAGGCCTATCTCTTCCATGTGGACAATCCGGACCAGACCGTCAAGTCCGCCGCCGAGGCGGCCATGCGCGAGGTCATCGGCAAGAACGTCATCGACGATGCCCTGACCACGGACAAGCAACGGCTCATGAACGACACCATGGATCTGATGCAGTCCATCCTCGACAACTACGACACGGGCATCCGCATCGTCACGGTGCAGATGCAGAACGTGCATCCGCCCGCCGAGGTCATCGACGCGTTCAAGGACGTCGTTTCCGCGCGCGAGGACCGCGACAGGCTGAAAAACGAGGCCGAGGCCTACCGCCGCGACATCCTGCCCAAGGCTCGCGGCACGGCGGAGGCCATGCTGCGCGACGCCGAAGCCTACCAGCAGACCACCATCCTGGGGGCGGAGGGCGACGCCGCGCGCTTCACCGCCGTGCGCAAGGAATACGAGAAGGCCAAGGACGTGACCACGGAGCGGCTCTACCTGCAGACCATGGAGCGCATCCTCTCCAACCCCGAAACGGAGAAGCTCATCCTCTCCGACGACGCGCTCAAGAAGTCCATACCCTACCTGCCGCTCAATCGGCTCCCCCAGGGGGCGCCCAAGGAAAAGCCCCAGCAATAGGACGCCATGAAGAAGCCGCTCATCACCATCGCCGTCATCGCCGGACTCTGCGTCCTCGCCGCGCTCCAGTCCGCCTTCACCGTGGACCAAACCGAACGCGCCATCGTGCTCCAGTTCGGCCGTCCCGTGGCCGAGGAGGCATTGGGCCCCGGCCTGCACTTCAAGATTCCCTTCATCCAGGACGTCATCTACCTCGACGCCCGCATCCTGGACTACGACGCCCAGCCCGAGGAAATCCTTACCGAGGACAAGAAGAACATGGTGGTGGATTCCTACGCCAAGTGGCGCATCACCAACCCTCTGGAATTTTACAAAAACTTCAAGACCATCCCCAGCGCCATGGCCCGCCTGGACGACATGATCCGCGCGCAGCTTCGCGAGGTGCTCGGCCGCTACGAGCTGCACGAAGTCATCGCCAGCAAGCGGAACACCCTCATGGACGAGGTGACCAAGCGCACCCACGCCAACCTCTCCCGGTTCGGCATCGAGGTGGTGGACGTGCGCATCAAGCGCACGGACCTGCCGCCCGAGAACGAGCGTGCCATCTTCAACCGCATGCGCGCCGAGCGCGAACGCCAGGCCAAGGAATACCGCGCCGAAGGCCAGGAACAGGCTGCCATGATTCGCGCCCAGGCGGACAAGGAACGCGCCGTGATCATCGCGGAGGCCCGCAAGCAGGCCGAAACGGTCCGGGGCGAAGGCGATGCCAACGCCACCCGCATCTACGCGGAAGCCTTCGAGGCCGCGCCGGAGTTCTACGAGTTCAAGCGCAGCCTGGAGGCGTATGAACGCAGCCTCAAGGACAACACCTCCGTGATAATGACGCCGGAAAGCCAATTCCTGAAGCACTTCCGCTAAAGGCTCCTTCCGCTCGCTTCTCCGCCAATGCGGCGTCATCTTCCATCCGGAATGCTCCTGGTGGTAGAGATGCTGTTATTGGCGTTAGTGCATTCCGCACAACTCTTGACAATGCTCACCACGAAGCTTCTAGTATCCACAAGGCGAAAAGGTAGATTCCATACAAATTCCCCCTGGGGGATTACCCCGATTGCCTTGACAATGACGGGAGAATTTCCCAAAGTCATGCCGCGAACCCAATAGGCGGATTTCGAAGATTCCTGTCCTGGATGTCATGTCACCGATTATCCTCACCAAACGCTGCATCACCACGATCACCTGGAGATAAATCAATGCCCAAACCGAAAAAGAAGTGCGACGACGCAGCCGAGAAGTGGTTCGAGGCCGCACTGGAACGTATCAAAAAGGCCACCGGTGCACGCACACAGGTGCAGCTGGCCGAGGTTCTCGGCGTTCGGCAGTCCAGCATCTCGGACGCCAAGCGCCGATGCTCCATACCCGCCGAATGGTTCCTCAAGCTCTATCGCAGCCACGGCCTCGACCCCGACTGGCTGTCCGACGGCGTGGAGCCCATCTACGTGAACCCCGCCAAGGGCAAGATCGCCGCCGACGTGCTGCTGCGCGAAACCCCCGCCCCCTATGGCAAGCCCCACTCCCGGGGTCGGGCCGTTTCCGTCTCGCCCATGTCCGGCGTGGGCGTGGACGAGCCCGCCTGGACCCCCAGCCCCATGGAGGAGCTGTCCATCCCCGAGTCGTACTACCGCGACGGCCTGGAGGTCGTGCGGATGGACAACAAGGCCATGGAACCGCTCATCGTGCGCGACGCCTTCGTGGGCATCGACACCCGGCAGAAGCAGCACCCCGACGGCGACCTCTGCGCCGTGTACTTCCCGCACCAGGGGCTGCTCCTGCGCCGCGTGTACTTCCAGAACGGCGAGTTCGTCCTGCGCGCCGAGAGTCAGGAACACGGCGACATCACCGTGCCCGCAGCGGAGATGGAGTCGCACCTGGTGGGCCGCGTGATCTGGGTCATGCAGAACTACGCCCCGCTCTGATCCTCACCGGACGACACAATGCAACAGGGCTGCTTCGGCGGCCCTGTTGCATTGTGTCGTCCGCACCTCGCCCTGCTCCTGTGCTGGCTCTTAACGCGGCCCCTTGACGCGGCCCCTTGACGCGGCCCCTTGACGCGGCCCCTTGACGCCATTCAGAAGCGCCACTACCCTGGCTTCCCGCTCCACGAAACGCCGCCAGGGAGAACTGTCATGCCAGAAACCGCCAAGCCCATCTCCGCTCCGGACATCCTCGCCAGCAAGGGCCAGCGCAAGCTGGCCATGCTCACGGCATACGACTACCCCGGCGCGCTCCTGGCCGACCAGGCCGGCATGGACATGGTCCTGGTGGGCGACTCCCTGGCCATGGTCGTGCTCGGCCATGCGGATACCCTCTCCGTCACCGTGGAGGAGATGCTCCACCACACCCGAGCCGCCGCGCGCGGCGCCGCCCGGGCCCTGGTGGTGGGCGACCTGCCCTTCGGCTCCTACCACCGCAGCGTGGAGCAGGCCGTGGAGACGGGGGTGCGCTTCCTGGCGGAGGGTCGTGCCCGGGCGGTGAAGATGGAGGGCCCGGCCAGCTTCGCCCCGCAGGTGCGCGCCCTGGTGCGCGCCGGGGTGCCCGTCATGGGGCACATCGGCCTGACCCCGCAGCACATCGCCACCCTCGGGGGCTTCCGCTACCAGGGCAAGACCGCCGAGGCCGCCCTGGCCCTGGTGGACGAGGCACAGGCCCTGGTGGAGGCGGGAATCTTCTCCCTCGTGCTGGAGGCCGTGCCCGCCGAGGTGGCCGAGGCCATCACCGAGGCCGTGCCCGTGCCCACCATCGGCATCGGCGCCGGGCCGGGGACGGACGGCCAGGTCCTCGTGGCCCACGACGTGCTCGGCCTGTTCGACCGCTTCACCCCCCGCTTCGTGAAGCGCTACGCCGAGCTCGGCAACGCCATGCGCGAGGCCATGGCCCGCTACGTGGACGAGGTCCGCGACGGAACCTTCCCCGCCGAAGGCCAGACCCTGCGCCTGAAGCCCCAGGAGGCCGAGGCCTTCCGCGCGCTTCTGGCCGGGCGCTAGGCCCGGCGGCCACGCACCCAGAATCTCGCACCAGGACCACACATGGAAACCGCCTCCCTGCTTGATGCCTCCCTGCTCTGGAACGGCCTGGCCTGGCCGCTCCTGCGGCTCACGGCGTTCATCAGCATCGGGCTCTTCGTGGGCAACCTCATCGAAGCACTGAACTGGACCCACGCCATGTCCCGCGTGGCGGCGCCCCTGGCCAGGGCCGGGCGGCTCCAGGACGTGGCCGGGGCCAGCTTCGCCACGGCGTTCTTCTCCGGCGTGGCGGCCAACACCATGCTCGCCGAGGCCTACGAACGGGGCCAGATGAGCAACCGCGAGGTGATCTTCGCCAACCTCTTCAACGCGCTGCCCACCTATTTCCTGCATCTGCCCACCATCTTCCTCATCGCCGCGCCGTTCCTGGGCTCCACGGCGGCGGTCTACGTGGGGCTCACGGCCGTGGCCGCCGTGCTGCGCACGGCCTGCATCGTCCTGCTCGGCCACTTCCTGCTGCCGCCCCTGCCGCCCGGCTGCGTGCCCTGCCACCTCAAGGACGAGCCCCCGGGCAACCGCTTCGGCGCGGCCCTGCGCAAGACCTGGACCCGGTTCCGCCAGCGGCTGCCGAAGATCCTCAAGATCACGGTGCCCATCTACACGCTCTTCTTCCTGCTGCGCCACTACGGCGTCTTCGACATGCTGGAACACATGGCCGCAGACCACGCGGACCTGCTCGTGATGCTCCCGCCGCAGGCCGTGTCCATCGTGGTCTTCCACATGGTTTCGGAGTTCACGGCCGGGCTGGCGGCGGCCGCAGCACTGGTGGCGGACGGCAGCCTCACCCAGCCGCAGATCGTGCTCGCGCTCCTGGTGGGCAACATCCTCTCCTCGCCCATGCGCGCCGTGCGCCACCAGTTCCCGTACTATGCGGGCATCTTCCGCCCGGCGCTGGCCGCGCGGCTCATCTTCTACAGCCAGGCCCTGCGTGCCGCGTCCATCGCCGTGGTGGCCGCAGCCTACGCCCTGTGGCTCTAGCCCGCGCCCTTCCGCCCCCCGAAGTGCAGCCACGCCTGCACATGCCCTGTGCACATGTGCAAGCATCCGCACAAAACTATTGCACGGCGCTCGACCAGCTCGTCATCAACCACCCGTAATCATGAATCATCCACCGTTGGCACGGGTGATGCTATCTTGTGATCATTGGAAACGCGCTCCCCGTTGTAACAACAAGGTTGAAGTGGGTGCGGGGAGCGTCCCTTTCCTGTCCAATACTCCCTCCTCATAAGGGTCGGGGCCGGATCATCCGGCCCCGCTCTTGTTTGTGGGCCCTGGCAACCTCCTCCCCTCCGGGCGCCGCAAGCGCCGCGCCCCATCGGCTCGCTGGTCCGTTGTTTCGGCCATGGGTTCGTGCTAGGAACGAACCCATGCGCACCTGCCGCCCCGCCACCCTCTTCGCCGCCTGCACCCTGCTGCTGGCTCTGGCCAGCGTGGCCCGGGCCGAGCCCGGGGTCTACGTGCTCGACGAAGGGGTCTACGCCTTCCCCGAAGAGCAGGCCGGAGAGGCCTGCCCCCCCGGAGACCGCAACTGCGTGGCCGGGGAACGGCTGATGCGGGCCACCACCGACGTCGAGGCCGCCATAGGCCGCAACTTCGGCTACCGCTACCGCGTGGAGGGCGTGCCCAAGGGGTCTTCCGTGCCGCTGGCCTTCACCCTCACCCGGCCGCCCGTGGTGGCGCCCGAAACGGGCGAGGTCATCCGGGGGGACAGCTTCGAGCAGACCGTGCCCGCAGGCCAGCCGCACTACGATGGCTACGTGTTCGAGTCGGAATGGGAGCTGGTGTCCGGGGAATACGTGTTCGAGATTCGCCACCTGGGCAGGCTGCTCTCGCGCAGGGTGTTCCGCGTCCGGGCCCACGGGCCCTGATCCTCCGCAAACGCGCCACCACGCAAAAGCCCCCGCCGCACAGGGGTGCAGCGGGGGCGGAAAAACGATCCCGGGGGACGGCTATTTGCCTTTCGCGGCCTTCATCTCCCGAATTTCCATGGAACCCGTGGCAATGGAGCGCACGTGCATCTGCTGCAGCAGGCGGGCGTCAAGTTCCTTGGCCACCACGGCCACGGGAATCTCCTTGCCGTTCATGATGTGTACGAGTTGATACATGGTTTCCTCCGTATGATCCGGCCGCCCGGGCGGCCCTGCATTGTCATTTCATCAGTCCGCTACACCGTGGCCTCGTCGGCTTCATCGGCGGCGTGGGCATCTGGGGCATCCGCGTCATCTGGCGTCACAAAGGCCGCAACGGTCATGCCCGCCGTCGGTTCCTCATCCACGGGCTTGGCGGATGCACCCGCCACGCGGACATCCTCCAGGGCGGTCATCTGGAGGTCGCCCTCGATGACCGCGCCCTCCTCCACCACCAGGGCCGGAGTGCTCAGGCTGCCGCGCAGCACGGCGTGCTTTTGCAGCACGGCCTTGCCACGCACGAACACGTCCCCCTCGACCTCGCCGTTGGAGAACAGACGGCCCACGTTGACCCTGCCCCGGATCACGGCCTCGCGGCCGAGAATGAGCGAGCCCTCGGTGACGATCTCCCCGTGGAACATGCCGTCGATGCGCACGGTGCCCACGAATTCCAGCCGACCACGATACTCGGTTCCGGCACCGAGAAAGGCGTTGAGATCGCCGCCCTGTGCCTGGCCGTATGCGGAACCGCTCTTGCCAAACAAGCCCATTCCCTTACCCCGGCAGGTTGAGGTCCGTCCGTGATCACACAGAACGCCTCTATACGCTGTCCCCCGGGAAAAACCAAGCACATTTTCCCGACGTTCCTGTGGGAATCACCCAGGGAGCGAAGGCCCGGAGCCGTGCAGCGGCCAGCCCTCGTGTTGTGCTTTATATGGAAACTGGCTACAGTCCCACGGCAGGGAATCCAGCATCACACTTCACCATCGAGAGGGCGCATGGGCAGCGAAGCGACCAACGTCAAATCCTTCTACAAGGGGCAATGCATCTACAAGGAAGGACAGGCCGGCTCCACCGCGTATCTCGTGCAGAAGGGCTCCGTGAACCTCTACCGTGTCCGGGGCAACACGAAGCAGCTCATCGTGCGCCTGGGCAAGGGAGATATCTTCGGCGAGATGGGCGCGCTGGCCGGAACACCGAGGACGGAATCCGCCGAGGCGGCGGAGTACTGCGACATCATGGTGCTGAGCAAGCAGCTCATCACCAACCTCCTCGCGCAGAGCCCCAAAACCGTCCGCCACCTGGTGCAACTGCTGCTTCGCAAGGTGCAGGCCGCCGAGCGCGCCGCCGCCGGAACCAAGGACCACAAGAACACCTTTCTCTCCATCTGCCGCCTGCTGGACATGGCCTCCACCTCGCACGTTCGCCTGCCCCCCGCCGAAGCCAGGAAGGACAAGACCCACGAACTGGGCCTCAAGCGCTCGGAGTTCTCCCGTGCGTGCAAGGACGTGCTCCTCGTCACCCAGCTCGAGATCGACACCGTGCTCGAAAAGCTCGCCAGCCTGAAGATCATAACCCTGGAAACACGCAAGATGGACAAGGCCTTTTCCGAAAAGTTCATCGCCATAGCGGACAGGAACAACTTCCTGGAGGTGGCCGCGAACCTCCAGAAGGAGCTGCGCGAGAGCGGCCAGGACCAGTGCGAGCTGGAATACATCGACATCTTCGACTTCGCCGAGGCCGTGGAGGCCGACCCGCAGATCGTCTACAAGAAAATCTCCCAGGGGGAGGTTCCCGAGTCGCTGTTCTTCTTCAGCAGCCAGCACACCCTGGACTGGGCCCGCAAGATGGGCACGGAATTCTTCCAGAAGGTCACCCGCCGCAGGAAGCGCGTGGAAGACCTGGAAGACGTGGACGACGTAATCTTCGTGGACAAGTCCACCCTCCAGGACGTGCTCGGCTCCATGGGCTACTACAAGATCGGCATCCTGCTCGCCCTGGCCGGCGAGGAGGCCCGGGCCAAGCTCCTCTCCACCCTCTCCAAGAAGATCGCCGCCATCGTGCAGGAGGAGGCCAAGACCCGCGAGAGCATCGATGAAACCGAGGCCGACGACGTGCAGGACGAGCTCATCACCATGATCAAGGCCGCCAAGGGGGTCGCGGTTTCATGAACGTCGCCACCATCATCGGCATCATCACCGGCATCGCCATCCTCTGCGGGGCGGCGTGGTTCTCCACGGACTCGGTGGGCGTGTTCGTCAACCTGCCGGGCCTGGCCATCGTCTGCGGCGGAACCATCGCCGCCACCTTCATCTGCTATCCGCTCAAGGAGGTCATGCGCGTGTTCGGCGTGTTCATGACCGCGCTCGGAGCCGAGGAACTGCCCACGGCCAATTACATCACCGTGCTCGTAAACCTCTCCAAGCAGGTCTCGGTGAAGGGCGAGGCCCACCTGGAGCAGAACCTCCAGCGTATCGAGAACGATTTTTTACGCGACGGGCTGCAAATGCTCGTGGACGGGTACAGCAAGGAAGAGCTGCGCGAGATTCTCGACAACCGCATCCAGCAATCCTACGAGCAGGAATTCGCCGCCGCGGGCATCTACCGGACCATGGCCCGGCTCTCCCCGGCGTTTGGCATCATCGGCACGCTCATCGGGCTCATCGCCATGATGCAGTCCATGGGCCGCGACATCGTGGGCATCGGCCCGGCCATGGCCACGGCCCTGACCACCACCCTCTACGGCGCGCTCTTCGCCAACATGTTCTTCACGCCCATCGCCATCAAGGTGGAAAAGCGCGTGGAGGAGCGCGCCATCCTCATGTCCGTGATCCGCGACGGCATCCTGTTCATCAAGGACAAAACCCCGGCCCCCATCGTGCGCGACAAGCTCATGGGCTACCTGCCCGCGCGCAAGTGGGCCTCCATCAAGGCCTAGGAGGCTGTTGAAAGAGTGCAATCTGCTGCGTCAGCGAAAAAATCCAGACCGCTTATGTATGCGCAATACACTGCGCGCCCGGGATTTTTTCACTTCCTTGCATCTCACACTTTTCCTATGTGGCCCCTTGTCAAGTTCAGAAGGGATTTTCCTTTTCCTATTCGC
>JBFWJM010000054.1:0-14088 GCA_050253205.1 Desulfovibrionaceae bacterium | reverse complement strand
AGGGGGAGACTCGAACTCCCAAGGGATTGCTCCCGGCGGATTTTGAGTCCGCTGCGTCTACCAATTCCGCCACCCCGGCACGGGAGGGACCATGTTTAGGGAAATGGCATCTTCGTGTCAACACGACGGGAATGCGCAGGCCTGATACGCCGGGTCCCAAGGCGTACGAGAGGGCATGACAAGCCGGGCTGCCTGGAGTGAGCTGCCACACGGCTGCCCGCACACGGAGGCCTCAGGCGCGGCAGGCCGCCAGCCCTCCGGCTCGCAGCGCTCCTGCCGTCAATAGCCCCTCTGAGCACGCCTCTGTGCGCGCCTCTGACGGACGAATACGCATGCGCAACGCACTTTTTCCATCGTACCCCCACACTTTCCTTGCCCGCGGGCCGGGGAATTGATAGCTCACCCATGGCGGACAACACAGACGCGAGGTTCCCTGCCATGACCTTTCCCATCGGCCCCACCATCAACGCCGCAGCGATCATCGCCGGATCGCTCATCGGGCTGATGCTGCACAGCCGCTTCCCGGACCGCATCCGGCTCATCGTCTTCCAGGGGCTCGGCCTGTGCGTGCTGCTCATCGGCATGCAGATGGCCTTCAAGGTCCAGAACATCCTGATCATGATCTTCGCCATCATGATCGGCGGCATCCTCGGCGAACTGCTGCGCCTGGAGGAATACTTCGACTCCCTCGGTGGCAGGCTGAAAAACCTCATCCGCTCCAAGAACGAACGCTTCACCGAAGGATTTGTCACGGCCACGCTGCTCTTTTGCATCGGCGCGCTGGCCATCATCGGTTCCTTTGACGAAGGCCTGCGTGGAGACCGCACCCTCGTGCTCACCAAGTCCATCCTCGACGGGTTCGCCTCCATCGTGCTGGCCGCCAGCTACGGCGTGGGCGTGCTCTTCTCCTGCCTGGCCGTGCTGCTCTACCAAGGCACCCTGACCATGGGCGCCAAGGCCCTCTCCCCCTGGTTCTCGGAGCTGCTCATCGCCCAGCTCACGGGCACTGGCGGCGTGCTGATCATCGGCATCGGCATCAGCCTGCTGGACATCAAGCGCATCCGCCTGGCGAGCCTGCTGCCCTCGCTGGTGGTGGTGGTCGTGCTTACCCTGGCCTACGAGGCGTACCTCGGCGTTTAGGCCCGGAGCATTCCCGCCCGACTCACACCACGGCTCCCGGCCGTGATCCTCCGTGCCGCCTGCCCGCCCTTGCCCGCCAGCGCCCCGGCGGCTAAGCTGGGCCCATGCGCATTCTCGACCCCGCCCAGACCGCCGCTCTGCTGCCCTACTCCCCCCTGGCCGACGCCTGCGCGGCCATGCTCCGCGCCAAAAAGGCCGGAACCGCCCACGCGCCCGAGCGGCTGCACCTGCACATCGGCGACGCAGACGACGCAGGGCACGGCGGCGTGCTCCTGGTCATGCCCGCCTCGGACCAGCGGCTGGCCATCACCAAGCTCGTGACCGTGCATGCGGGCAACCCCGCGCGCGGCCTGCCCACCATCCAGGGCGAGGTCGTGGTGCTGGATGGGTGCACGGGCCAGCGGTTGGGCATCCTCGACGGGCCCACGCTCACGGCCCGGCGCACGGCGGCGGTCTCCCTGCTGGCCGCGCGGCTCCTGGCCACGGAGCAGGCCCGCCAAGGGCCGCTGCTGGTGGTGGGGGCCGGGGTCCAGGCCCGGGGCCACCTGGAGGCCATGCACCAGGGGCTCGGCGTGGAAGAGGCGCTCATCCACTCGCGGACGCGGGCATCCGCCGAACGCCTCGCTGCCCACGCCCGGGGCCTGGGCATGCGGGCCGAAGTCGTGGCACGGGTGGAAGCGGGGCTGGAACGGGCGCGGCTGGTGGTGACGGCCACCACGAGCGTGGAGCCCGTGCTCCCCGATTCCCCCCCAGGCTCACCCCATGCGCCGCGACCGGGAACGTTCATTGCAGCCATCGGCGCGTACCGCCCGCACATGGCCGAGGTTCCCCCGACGATCATGCGCGCGGCCCGCGTGGTGGCAGATACGGCGGGCGCGCTGCCCGAGGCCGGGGATTTTCTTCGCGCGGGCCTGGGCCCGGCCGAGGTGGAGCTGCTGGAGGAAGTGGTGGAGCTATCTCCGCCCCCGGACGAGACTCGGGTAACAATCTTCAAGGGCACGGGGCATGCGTTGTTCGACCTGGCCGCAGCCGGGCTCGCCTTCCCCCAGGCCACCCACCAGAGCTGAACAGCCCCCCAGGCGCACAGCGGGTCTACGAGCACAGCGGTCCTGCGCGGGCGGCGGCCCTGCGCGGGCGGCGGCCCTGCGCGGGCAGCGGCCCTGCGCGGGCAGCGGTTGGGGCCGTGCCTTGGTCGGCCCTCTCCCTATCAACTCCTTGGTCTGGAGGCTTCCCGGGCACTCTACGGACAACGCTCGACCCGCACACTTCCTGAAACGCAGCCCCCCACCCCTCCCGTCTTCGAGGGCCGCTCAAAAGGGGTGGGATGCCAGGCGCGAGGGCGTTCCAGGCCCGACGTGGGCTCTTCCGCCCACGAGGGATTGGAACGCCTGAAGCATACCAACGGCATAAGATCTTCCACGGCTCGAAGACTCGCCTGGAATTCACTTATACCTGGGGCATAAGATCTTCCACGGCTCGAAGACTCGCCTGGAATTCACTTAACGCCGCAGACCGCCCCTTTTCAGCGGCCCTCGTCCACGTAGCGGATAAGGCGCTCATACACCTGCTGCACCTCGGCCACGGGCAGGAATTCGGCGATCTTGAGCCCGGCGATCATGCCTCTGTCGAACTTCAGGTACCAGGGCTCCCCGGTGAAGGATTCCCATGCGCCCCGGCCCGGGGAGTCGATGAACGGCACGTCGAACTGCCGCAGGGTGACCTCGAAGGTCTCGTAGGCGAACGGGTCGTCGAGGGTCTCCTCCGGGGTGGAGGCGTGGGCGTCGCTGGCCTGGACGGACATGCCAAACACGCCGCCGATGATCAGTTCGGAATAGACGCGCCCCCATTCGGAGCGGGTCTCCTCCTTGAGCAGTTCGCGGAAATCCTGTGCCACTCGGTACTCCTTCTGGTTGTCATCCTTGGGCGGAGCCGGACCGTACAGCCTTTTGCCGGGCCGGACAACTCTCCGGGCGTGCCCATGCGGCCGCGCGTCAGGCGATGGGCTCGCCCGAGGCGTAGGCGGGCTCGTGCAGGCAGAGGATGCGCTCCGCCAGGCCGCGCGCGCGCAGCATGGTGTCGTACGCGCGGGCCGGGCCCACGTTGGTGCCGGGGGGGATGACCTCCAGCTCCATGCCGCGCACCTCGGGCGGGGGGTTGAAGTTCTCGGCGATGACACAGAAGCCCGTGATGAGCGCCTTGCCCGAGGGGGTTTCCACCAGCACGGACATGCCGCCCTCGGTGTGCGCCGGGGTGTGGATCATGGTGATGCCGGGGAGGACCTCGGTGTCTCCCGCGAGGGGAACCAGCTGGCCGTTCTCCTCCACGTCTTCGATGTAGTCTTCCAGGTAGCGGTAGTCGAGGGGATGGGGGTTGTGGATGGCCTCCAGCTCCTTCTCGTGCACGTAGATCTTGGCGTTCACGCACTTGTAGTCGTTCTCGCAGTGGTCGTTGTGCAGGTGGGTATGCAGGATGACGTCCACGTCCTCGGGGGTCTTGCCGAACAGGGCCAGCCCCTCCTCGAAGGTGCGTATCTTCCCTCCGATGGCCTTTTCGCGCTCCTCGCTGACGATGGGGCGCATCTCTCCGGTGTCGATGAGGATGGTCTTGTCGCCGCCCTCCAGATACCAGCAGTAGATGGGGATGGTGTAGGGCGTGCCGTAGGCGTGCTGATAGGTCATCATGCCCTTGTCGAAGACCTTGGTGCCCATGACGATGGGATGGATGGTGTATGGCATTCGAGGCTCCTTTGGACCCGGATGGTTCGGCGCGCCCGCCGTCGCGCCCTTACCAGATAAGACCGATGACGGCTCCTGTCATCAGGGTGGCCAGGGTTCCGGCCAGGATGGAGCGCAGGCCGAGGGAGACGATCTCCGGGCCGCGCTCCGGGGCCATGGCCGTCAGCCCGCCGATCATGATGCCCAGGGAGCCGAAGTTGGCGAAGCCGCACATGGCGTAGACCATGATCATGCGGCTTCTTTCCCCCAATGCCTCGGGCGGCAGGGCCGCCAGGTCGAGGTAGGCCAGGAACTCGTTGAGCACGGTCTTGGTGCCCATGAGCGCTCCGGCCGTCTCGGCCTCGGCCCAGGGCACGCCGATGAGCCAGACCACCGGGGCCATGACCCAGCCGAAGATGCGCTCCAGGGCCAGGGGCGCACCCAGGACCTCGGGCAGCAGCCCCAACCCCTGGTTGAAGAGCGCCACCATGGCCACGAAGACCACGAGCATGGCCACCACGTTGAGAAAGAGCCTGAGCCCCACGGTGGTGCCCTGGACCACGGCATCCACACTGCTGGAGGCGGCCTGGGGCGGGACCATCTCGCCGGTGGTCAGGGTGCCCGTCTCCGGCACCATGACCCGCGCCACCACGATGGCCGCCGGGGCGGAGATGATGGAGGCCACGAGGATGTGACCCAGCGCCCCGGGAATGACGTGGCCGAGGATGGAGGCGTAGAGCACGAGCATGGTCCCGGCGATGGTGGCCATGCCGGCGGTCATGAGCGTGAACAGCTCGCTGCGGGTGAGCTGGGCGAGGTACGGCCGCACGAAGAGCGGCGCCTCGATCATGCCCACGAAGATGTTGGCCGAGACGCAGACCCCGAGCACCCCGCCCACCTTCATGGTCTTCTTGAGACAGAAGGTGAACCCCCGGACCACCAGGGGGATGATCTTCCAGTAGAACAGCAGGGAGGAGAGCGCGGACATCACCAGGATGATGGGCAGGGCCTTGAAGGCGAAGATGAAGGAAGCCCCCGCGAACGGCTCCTCGAAGGGCAGCGGCCCGCCGCCCAGGTAGCCGAAGACGAAGGTCGTCCCGGCGGCGGTGGCCTTCTCGATGACCTCCACCACGCGGTTGAGCGAGAGCAGCGCCCCGCTGACCACCGGGACCTTGACCAGCAGCACGGCCGTGGCGAACTGCAAGACCAGCCCGGCGAGGATGGTCCGCGCGGAGACGGCGCTCCGTTTTTCGCTTACGGCCCAGGCCAGGCCCATGAGCGCCAGCAGCCCGAGCGCCCCCTGCATCGTTTCCATGGCTCCTCCCTCGTTTGCCACCGGGGAAGGTACAACCATGGGGTGGGTCGCGCAAGCCCCCTCCACGCCAATCGATACCGCCCCGGGAGGCTTCGGGCGCAGGGCGATGTGCGAGCCTGGAGGATGAACCGCGCAAGACCTTGCCGGGCAAACGGCCCGTCTCCCGCCTCCGGCCCTTGACCCAGCCCCCCCGTTCAACGTACAGATTATCGCACAAAGCAAACGATATGGGGCAACTCGCGCGCTCCGCCTCGGCGGGGGCGGGGCGTCGGAGGAGCGGAACATGGACGTCACACTCGCAAAACCCTTCATCAAAGCAGCCACGGACGTGCTCACGACCATGGCCTTCGTGACCCCCACGGCGGGCAAACCTTTCGTGAAGCGCAACAACGTGGCCCAGGGGGATGTCACCGGGCTGGTGGGCATCACCGGGGACGGGGTGGGCTCCGTGTCCATCTCCTTTTCCAAATCCCTGGCCGTGGCCATCGTCAAGAACATGCTCGGCGAAGAGGTGGAGGACATTCTCCAGGACGTGAAGGACGCCATGGGCGAGATCGTGAACATGGTCTCCGGGCAGGCGCGGGCCGGGCTGGTGCAGCAGGGCTACACCTTCCAGGGGTCAACCCCCACGGTCATCATGGGCGACAACCACACCATCTCCCATGTAGCCAACACGCCCATCATGGCCATCCCCTTCACCACGCCGCACGGCGACTTCACCATCGAGTTCTGTTTCGAGTAACCACCCGGGGCACGGGAGCAACGGTACATGAACAAACTGGACGGATTCAGGGAACTGGATTTTCTTGAGCAGATCACCCTGCTCAACGAACTCTCCGGCTCGGCCTCGCCCGATAACCTGCCCGCCCTGGTGGCCCTGTTCGAGAACCCCATCGGCGATGCGACCATCGACTCCATGGTCATCCACGCCATCAACACCGTGTTCGACCAGCACCCCGAGACCGTGTTGGAGGGGCTCGCCTCCGGGCGGCCGGACCTGCGCACCCTGAGCATCCGCGCGGCGGGCGAGGCCCGCGTGGCGGCTGCCGTCCCCGCCCTGCTCGGCATGGCCCGGGAAGCGGACAACCCGGACGAGCGCATCGACCTCTTCACCGCCCTGGCCCAGATCGCCGATCCGGCCGCGCTGGACCTGATGCGGGAAAACATCTCCAGCCAGGATGACCTCCTGGCCGCCGTGTGCATCGAGGCCTGCGGCCACATGCGTGACGAGGCGTGCATCCCCGCCCTGCTTCGGGTCATCCGCGCCAACGAGGCCGAAGACCGCTTCGAGCAGTGCGACATCACCACTTGGAAGGCCGTCTCCGCCCTGGCCGAGCTGGCCACGCCCGAGGCCGTGGCCGCGCTGGCCTCCGTGCTGCACCACAAGAACCCCACCGCCCGCAGGATCATCTCTGATGCCGTGGTCTCCCTTGGCGAAAGGGCCGTGCCCAGCCTGCTTGAAGCCTTCGAGCAGGACGACCCGGACCAGCGCATCCTGGTGGCGAACCTGCTCGGCTTCATCGGCGAGCGCCCGGGGGCCGACGGCCTGGTCAAGGCCTTTGACAGGGGCCTGGCCCAGGACCCCAACGTGCGCTACGCCCTCTACGAGGCCCTGGGCCGCATCGGGTCCATGAAAAGCGTCATCTGCCTGCTGGACGGCCTGCACGAGACCGACGAGCTGATCCTCATGTCCGTGGTCACGGCTCTGGAGCGGCAGATAACCCCGCCCGCCGCCCGCGAGGACGGCGTGTCCGGCCCGGTGAACACCGGGCTCGTGCGCCAGGTGGCCCGCGCCTTCAAGGAGGGGGATGCCCAGTCCCGCCGTCTGGCCCTGGCCGTGACCTCGGCCAAGGCCGCGCGCCTGTTCTCCGAGCTTTACCGCGACAAGGCCATCGGCAACCTGCTCGTCACCGCCCTCACCGCCTCGCACGACATGGACGTGGTGGAAACCTTCGCCATGGCCCTGCGCGAGATGGGCCACGACCAGGAGCGCGTGGAGGCGGACCTGAAGCGGCTTCCCAGCCTCGCCCGCTCGCAGCGCCGCGCGCTCATTGCGGACGACTCCAAGTCCATGCTCGCCCTGCAACGGGCCATCCTCACCGAACTCGGCTACACCCCCGTGCTGGCCAAGGATGGGGCCGAGGCCCTGGCCGCCGCCGAGGAGGAACCCTTCGAGCTGGTGATCACGGACATGAACATGCCCAACATGGACGGCATGGAGCTGATCCAGGAACTGCGCGCCATGGACGAATACGCCGGGGTGCCCATCATCATGGTCACCACCGAGTCCGAGGCCTCGCAGCGCGACCTCGCGGCCAGCTCCGGCGTCAGCGCGTTCATCACCAAGCCCTTCAAGCCCGAGGCCCTCAAGGCCATGATCCTCGAAGTCGCCGCCAGCTCCGGGAACTGACGGCCCGCTACTCCCGCAGCAGCCCGGCCGCATCCGCCTCGCGCAGGTGGTCGGCCACGCGAAGCGCCACGCCCCGGTCGTAGACCATGCCCACATGGCTGAACAGGGGCGGGAGGGGTTCCTGGGTCCAGGCGCTCTCCTCCCCGGCTGTCTCGCCCTCGGGCAGTTCCAGCCCGCGCACCGGGAAGACCATGTTGTCCAGCGGGGTGAACAGGCTCAGGCAAGGCACGCCGCGCACGGGCTCCTGCGTTGCCAGCCGCTCGAAGAGCGGGTCCTCGGGGTGCAGGCTGCGCGCCAGCCGTCCGATGCCCAGCCGGGCCAGCAGGCTGCCCTGGTGGGGGGTGCCCAGGGTGGCCACCGCGCCCACGCGCCCGGCGAAGCGCCCGTCCGCCATGGCCGCGCGGATGACCAACCCGCCGAGGCTGTGGCCCACAAGCGTCAGCCTTGCGCCGGGGTTCTCGGCCAGCACCCGCTCCATGCGCACGGTGAGCCCGTGCACGAGGTCCGCGAAGGTGGAGGAGAAGCTCCCGTAGCCGAAGTCATAGAGATTTCCGAAGCCCTCGCGCCGCAACACGCGGCGGAACCCCAGCCACGCCGAGGGGTTGTGGTAGAGCCCGTGCACGAGCAGCACGGGCGGCCCCTCGCCACGGCCCTGGCGGCGCGGCAGCAGGCCCAGCGCATACGTCGCCCCCACCACGCCCGTGGAGGCGCACGCATTGAGCGCGCCGATGAACGAGCGGGCCCAGAATCCCTTGCCCTCCCCGCCCATGGCCGCCGCACGCCAGCGGGCGAAGCGCTCGCCGTCGTCGCGCAGGTTGATCACGGCCGAGGCGGCCATGAGCCCCAGGGGCACGAGCACCACGAACAACGCCACGAACAGGACCACGAGGGAGAAGAGGATGTTCATCCCATGATCGTGGCCCAAGCGGGGGGCGGAGTCAAGAAATCGCGGGCAGTCCCGCGCGGTTGCCCTCCGGGGGATGAAGGGGTAGCATGCGCCCCTCGAATCCCAAGGAGACCCCCCATGCCCGGCACCCTCATCCTCGACATCGGCTCCGGCACCCAGGACGTGCTCTACCACCTGGACGACCGCGAACTGCTCAACTGCCCCAAATTTGTCCTGCCCACTCCGGCCCGGCGCGTGGCCGCGCGCCTCCAGGAACTGGCCGGGCAGGCCGTGTGGTTCCACGGCACCAACATGGGCGGCGGGTTTTTCCGCGTGCTCAAGCAGCACCTGGCCGAGGGCGGCCGCGCGGCCATCACCGAACGCGCCGCCCACACCCTCACGGATACCCCGCCCCGGGTGGAGACCATGGGCATGACCCTCTCCGAGACCTGCCCCGAGGGCTACGTGCCCCTCCAGCTCACGGACTACGACCCCGAGTGGTGGGGCAGGCTGCTCGACGCGGCGGACCTTCCCCGGCCGGACTGCGTCGTGGCCGCAGCGCAGGACCACGGCAACCACGCAGGGCAGTCCAACCGGCGCGGGCGCTTTCGCCTCTGGGAGCGGCTGCTGCTCGACTCCGGCGGCGACCCGGCCGCGCTCATCTACGACACCCCGCCCCCGGAGCTGACACGCCTGGCCGCGCTCCAGCGGTCCATCGGCGGCGGGCCCGTGGCGGATACGGGCGCGGCCGCCGTGCTCGGCGCGCTCTTCGTGGAGGAGATCGACCAGCTCTCCCGCGAGCGCGGTATCACCGTGCTCAACCTCGGCAACTCGCACACCATCGCCTTCCTCATTTACGCCGGGCGCATCCTGGGGGTCTACGAGCACCACACGGGGCTCGTCTCGCCCGAGGCCCTGGGCGAACAGGTGGCCCTGTTCCGGCAAGGCAGGCTCGGCTTCGAGACGGTGTTCGACGACCAGGGGCACGGCTGCCTGACCCTGGCACTGCCCGAGGCGGCCGGGGACTTCTCGCCCACGTTCGTGCTCGGCCCGCAGCGCGAACGGCTCGTGGGCATGCCCGGGGCGGACGTCAGCTTCCCGGCACCGGGGGGCGACATGATGCTGGCCGGATGTTTCGGCCTGCTGCACGGCATGCGCCTCGCCGCACGATAAGCAAGCTGAGAAGCAACCCGATAAGCAGCCCGTGAATAATCATTGGTCCGCTTTGCTGTGCACGTACGCCCGATGCTCACGGATGTCCCGGGTCCGCTTCGGTGCTGCCACAGCATCGGCCGCATCCTCGCACCTTGCTGCCCACCATGTTGGAGCGACCTGCGCGCAAGGAACGCGGGGCAAGCGAACCCAGCCAGGCATAACGCGCAGCCCCGCTGAGCGCCCTTCAGCACAACGCACTCCCCACCTTTGAAAATGCCCCGAGGAAGTCGTCTCCGGGAATGCCTCCCCGGCACTCACGGCCAGCGGAAGCCCCCTCCCAGGCAGCAGGCCCAGCGGCCGATCCGCACGCCGCGCACTCCGCCCGGACCGATCCTGCTGTACTTTTTTTTCGTGGGCGCATAAGAAGGAAAGCATCCGTACCCTTCCACACGCACGAGGACACCCATGCGCTCCGAAAAAGAAAGCCTCCTCCATGAATCCGCAGAAGACCTGCTCTGGCGCGAAGACGCCGAGGAACTGCACACCGTGGACGCCCTGAAAAAGGACATCGTCCGGCACATCGTCTCCAGCCTGGGCAGCGACCACCTGCGCAAGGACCCGGCAAACCACTACGTGGGCCTCGCCCTGGCCGTGCGAGACAGGCTCATCGACCAGTGGATCCGCACGCAGCGCTCCTACTACAACGCCCACGCCAAGCGCGTGTATTACCTCTCCCTCGAATATCTCCCCGGCAAATCCCTGGAGAACAACCTCCACTGCCTCGGCCTCTACGACACCGCCCACGAGGCCCTGGCCCAGCTCGGCTTCAACCTCGACGACATCCGCGAGGTGGAATGGGACGCCGGACTCGGCAACGGCGGCCTGGGCCGACTCGCCTCCTGCTACCTCGATTCCATGGCCACCCTGGGCGTGCCCGGATACGGCTACGGCATCCGCTACGACTACGGCATCTTCCACCAGACCATCCAGGACGGCTGGCAGGTGGAGCAGCCGGACAACTGGACCCGCTACGGCACCCCCTGGGAATACCGCCGCTCGCGCTTCGACTTTCCGGTGCAGTTCTACGGCAAGGTCGTCTCCCATACGGACGCGAGGGGCAAGACCGCCTACACCTGGCACGCCTCCGACGTGGTCCAGGCCGTGGCCTGCGACATGCTCGTGCCCGGCTACCGCAACGGCAACGTCATCAACATGCGCCTCTGGACGGCCCGCTCCGACCAGGAATTCAATCTCGAATTCTTCAATACCGGCAATTACATCGGCGCTGTCGAACACCGCATCTCCGACGAGACCATCTCCAAGGTGCTCTACCCCAACGACGAGATCAGCCAGGGGCGCGAGCTGCGCCTCAAGCAGCAGTACTTCTTCGTGGCCGCCACCATGCGCGACATCCTGCGTCGCTTCACCAAGCGCCACGACGATTTCACCCTGCTGCCCGAGCGCGTGGCCATCCAGCTCAACGACACCCACCCCGCCATCGCCGTGCCCGAGCTCATGCGCATCCTCGTGGACGAGGAAAGCGTGCCCTGGACCACGGCCTGGGACATCTGCAACCGGACCTTCGCCTACACCAACCACACCGTGCTGCCCGAGGCCCTGGAGACCTGGCCCGAAGATCTGCTCGGGCTTGTGCTGCCGCGCCACCTCCAGATCATCCACGAGATCAACCGCCGCTTCCTCCAGCAGGCCGTGGAGATTGGCGGGGCGGACCCCGGGCGGCTCTCGCGGCTGTCGATCGTCGATGAAGAAGGTCATCGCGTGCGCATGGCCAACCTGGCCATCGTGGGCAGCCACTCCGTGAACGGCGTCTCCGCCCTGCACACGGACATCATCCGTGAGACCATATTCAGCGACTTCGAGCGGCTCTACCCCGGGCGCATCAACAACAAGACCAACGGTGTCACGCCCCGGCGCTGGCTGCGACAGTGCAATCCGCCCCTCTCCGCCCTGCTGGACGAAAGCGTGGGCCCCGAGTGGACCGCAAACCTGGAGCTGCTGCGCGGGGTGGTTCCCCTGGCGGAGGACGCGGCCTTCCGCCAGCGCTGGCGCGAGGCGAAATACACCAACAAGGCCAACCTGGCCGACTACGTCCGCCGCAAGACCGGCCAGCACCTGGACGAATCGTCGCTCTTCGACGTGCAGGTCAAGCGCATCCACGAATACAAGCGCCAGCATCTCAACGTCCTGCACGTGCTGAGCCTGTATCGGCGCATCAAGGCCGACCGAAACCACGGCGTGGTGCCTCGCACCTTCTTCTTCGGCGGCAAGGCGGCCCCGGGGTACCGCATGGCCAAGCTCATCATCCGGCTCATCTGCGGCCTGGCGGACGCCATCAACACCGACCCCCAGGTGCGCGACACCCTCAAGGTGGTCTTCCTGCCCAACTACTGCGTCTCCCAGGCGGAGCGGGTGATCCCGGCCACGGAGCTCTCGGAGCAGATTTCCATGGCGGGCATGGAGGCCTCGGGTACGGGCAACATGAAGTTCGCGCTCAACGGCGCCCTGACCATCGGCACCCTGGACGGTGCCAACGTGGAGATATTGCACGAGGTGGGCGAGGAGAACTTCTTCCTCTTCGGCCACACGGCGGAGGAACTGCGCACCCTGCGTCAGGGGGGCTACGACCCCGCCGGGCTGGTCCGGGCGGACCAGGAGCTCGCCGAGGTGCTGGGGCTGCTCTCCTCGGGCGTGTTCGCCAAGGGGGACCGCCAGCTCTACGATCCCATCCGGCAGTCCCTGCTGGAATACGGCGACCCGTTCTTTGTGCTGGCGGACTACCGCGCCTACCTGGACGCCCAGGAGCGCGCCTCGGAGGCCTACCGCGAACGCGACCAGTGGACCAGGAGGGCGATCCTCAACACGGCGAACATGGGGCTGTTCTCCTCGGACAGGGCCGTGGCGCAATATGCGCGGGAGATATGGAACACGCAGGTCTGCGTGCCCGGTGAGGAGAACACGTAGCAGCGCGAGGAAGGACCGCACAGCCCGGCCCGGTTCTGGCCAGCTCAGCCCGCGCGGCGCTCCAGCTCCAGTGCCCAGGAGGAGACCCGCGCGCCCTCTTCCAGGAGCACGCCCCGGGCCACGTAGCGGTCGAAATCCACCTGCTGCATCCACTCGCTGACCACGAAGCGGCCGTCGTCGCTGGCTCCGGTGGAGAGGATGGAATCGCCCACCATGAGGAAGACCCCGGAAAGGTGGCCCAGGCGGTCGTCGTGCGCCTCCCATTCCGCCTGCTCCTGGCGCGGCGAGAGCGGCCGGAGGGTGCAGCGGCCGGGGAAGCCGCAGCAGACGCCAGGCCCGGTGTCCAGGTCGCCGAGCACGTTCCAGGAGTTCTCCCCGTGCTCCACCGATGCCGAACCCGAAAGCGACGCCTGGTCTCCCTGGGCATCCACCAGGGTTCCACGCGCGCTCCAACGTCCACGCTCAAACAGATAGGTATGCTGCACGGTGCTCGCTCCGTCACGGCGCTGCCGGGCGTCCGGACCAGGTGGTCCCTGTCCGGCCCCTCTGCGCGCCGCATACGCTGTTTCGCGGCAAATGTGAAGTGTATCTAGAAATAGACTGGAAGATGTCGGGAGAGAAATGGACCGTTGCCTCGCCCTCGGGATGGCGTGCCTACTCTGGCATCTCGGACTGCACGGCCTCTCCCATATCGCGGGCAACGTCGCGCATGTCGTCCAGCACCTGATGCGCCTTGAGTTCGTCGAAGCCGAGCGTGACCTGATCGCCCTCGGCGCGCAGGGTGACGACCCCAAGGGACAAGGCCGCGCAGATGGTGGCCGCAAGCAGGAGCATGGTGAATCTGCCCATTCTTCCTCCGAATCGGTTTTACTTGAAAGGCAGGGTCCTGCCGTACAGCAGCAGGAGGGAGGCCAGCACGGTTGCACTGCGCCGCCGTGTGCGCAGGAATTCCTTGATGATTCCCTCGCGCATGGCGCTTTGCAGGCTGCGCAGCAGCCGGATGTTGTTGGCGGTGTTGTACTCCGAGGGAAGGTGCAGATAGTGCGGCTGGAAGCGCACGCGCTGTTGGAGCAGGTCGTACCAGTCTCCCCCGGCGGGCAGGGACCCGTCATAGCTGCCCACCACATACTGCTCGTTGTGGTAATGCGCATCCGAGCCCACGGCCCAGCCCAGGGCACGGCCGCGATCGCGCAGCGGGAGTTCCAGGGTCCTGTCGAGCTTGGCGCGCGTTTTCTTGAACAGGGAGCGGGTGCAGCTATTGCCCAGCCGTTTGTTGATGGTCAGGGCGGAGCCGTTGTGCACCTCCACGTAATCCACCTTGCGCAGGAGCTGGCGGTATGCCCGGGCGGACATGACGTTCCCTGCGGCTGATCGGCAGACGTGGAAGGGATGCGGCACGCTGACGATGGCCCCGGTGTCCTCGCGGATGCGTTCCACCTCGTGGATGTCCCAACTGAAGCTGTGGAAGGCGTTCTGCGCGCAACGC
>JBFWJM010000053.1:0-14107 GCA_050253205.1 Desulfovibrionaceae bacterium | reverse complement strand
ACACACCGTTCTCGGACATCTTTTTGCTGGATACCATCGAACACCTCGCAGACCCCGACGCCTGTGTGTGCAAGGCCGCCTCGGAACTCCGCCCGGGGGGACGCATCCACATCGGCACCCCGGACATAAAAGCCCTGCTTCCTCGCCTCCGGGGCAAAAAATGGCGTAACATCACCCCGCCGTCCCATCTGCACTACTTCTCGCCGAAAAGCCTGGGACACTTGCTCCAGCGCCATGGTCTCAACGTAATCCGTACCTGGCATCCCCCGGTCTACCGAAACATTCGCCTGATATGGTATCACCTGATCACACGCAAAGCATCCTCAGCCTGGGCCGAAAACGTCCAGCGATTGATTCCCAAGAATCTCACTTTGCCTATCAACACCTTCGACAACATGTTGGTCATGGCCACGAAACCCGAAAATCCATCCCGCAAGTAGATGTCCTCCAGGCTGAAACTCGCATTCAAGCTGAGCCTCACTTCGGCTCTGCTCGTCGTGGTCTTTGCCACGGCCAAGGACGATTTCGCGCACGCGATGAACCAGTTGAACGCCTCGACCATCCCCTGGTTTCTCTTCGCCATGGCAGCCTGCGGCATCGACGTGCTGCTTTCGGGCCGACGTCAACTCGCCACCTTGCGGGTCCTCGCCCCCGATTGCCGCTACTGGAAAATCGTCGCGATCACCTATGCAGGACTGTTCGCCAACCTGGTGATGCCGGGCGGAACCGGTCTCGACGCCTGCCGCATTCTCTACATCCACCGTCCCGGCGGGGTCGACCATGGGCATGTCGGCGGCTGGGTGTTGTTGGACAAGGCAATCGCTGCTCTGGCCGTCCTGCTGGTTGCCGTGGTGGCACTTGCGGGTGCGAGCGCCTCGGGGATAATGGCCTTCTCGCGTGTTTCCTTCGCCTTTGTAGCCATTGCGCTGACGGCCCTGGTCGGTGCCATGGGCGTGCTCTTTGCGCTCCGTTCCCTTCGTTTGAGCCGACTTGCGGAAAAGGCCGCCCTGCGTTTCCACTTCATCGATGCTCTCCGCCGCATCGTCCGTCTCTTTCAGATCAAACGCTATTCCCTTGCCGACCTCGCCATGGCCGTGGTCTACGCCGTGGCGGGACGGCTTGCGCTCATGGCCGGGGTGGCCGCCCTGGCCTATCCATTCTATGGTTTTCAAGGCGCTCTCCTGGCCCTGGTGCTTTCTCCTCTGGTCATGGCCGCCAATCAGCTCCCCGTCACCCCCGGCAACCTCGGCTGGACCGAGGCATCGGCGGCTTTGGTTTGGCAGCTCTTCAACAGCGAAGGAGGCGGCATCATCTTCCTGTTGTGGAGAATCGCCCAGATTGCATTCGCCGCAGGCGGCGCTGTTATCCTCATGCTGCTCAAAAGATCGCCCAGCACCAAGGCCCAGACAACGGAACCTCCAATCGTGAATCCCTTGCCCTCGCAGAAAGAAGGCTAGCCGATGTATCGTCTTATCATCAATGCCGACGATCTCGGGCTTTCACCGGGGGTCAACCGGGCCATCAAACAGGCATACACCGCAGGGGGAATCTCTTCGGCATCCATTATCGTGAACACGCCATACTCCAGAGCGGCCGCCGAGGAGATAGCCCTCGGCCTTGGGCTGCATGTCGGGCTGCACCTCAACCTGACCCATGGGCGGTGTGTCGCCGACCCGCGGCGCATGCCCCTGCTGGTGGACGAGGAAGGCTTCTTCCAGCGCAACGCCTCGGCACTGTTCCAGGCCCTGCTGTTTAAACATAGGGAGCGGGAAGAGCTTCTCGACCAGATCGCCGTGGAGCTGGAGGCGCAGATGGACATGGCCGAAAAGCTGGAGCTGCGGCCCACGCATTTCGACTCGCACCAGCACGTGCACATGATCCCCGCCATCCATAAGCAGCTCAAAAAGCTGGCACCCAGGCATGGGTACACCCGCTGTAGAAACACCTGCGAACCATTCTTTTGCAAACGGCCTGTTTCGCAGCTGGGTCGGGCCTGCACCAATCGCAACATATTGAAATGGCTGGTCATACAGCACTGCCGACGGCACCGCGACAGCTATTTCACCATGCCGGACCTCTACTTCGGGCTGCTTTCGTCTTCTTGCGCCCGAGAGTGTGATGTCCGCTGCTTCCTGCGTAACGCTCGCCCCGGTGAAACACTGGAACTGGGCGTGCACTTGGGAACTGGAGATTCGCCTGAGGACACCGCCTATTACAAGGGGGTTCTCGACCGCTTTCTCAACAGCGGGGAACGCCTCCACGAATTGCAGCTGGTAACCGGGGGAGCCATCCTGCACGAGCTTTCGCGAAGCGGGGGCAGGCTCATCTCCTTCAAGGACCTGGAGCCCCAAAAAACCTCACGGGGGGACAAGGAATGACCTCGTCGCATGAAGGCGATTGGACCCGGGAACAGCTCGCCCCCGGGGAATATGCCCCCGGGAAGAGGCTGTTGCGTTGCCTGCGCCAGCACGAACTCTGGCGGAAGGAATCGAACCCGGTGACCAAGCGAATAATGATGCGCTGGATCGTCTATCGTCACAGATTCTGGAGCGCCATCTGCGGAGCGGATATTCCCTTCAACGAAAACATAGGCCCGGGATTGGCCATGCCGCACCCCAACGGCGTCGTCATTCATTCTAACGCCATCATCGGCGCGAACTGCACCATCTACCAGCAAACAACAATAGGCAGAAACCACCGAATCGGCGAACCGGTGATCGGCAACGAAGTGATCATCGGTGCAGGGGCTAAAATTCTTGGCTCCGTCACCATCGGCGACGGAGCGCGGATTGGAGCCAACTCCGTCGTGCTGGACGACGTCGCTGCGGGTGAAACCGTCGTGGGCATCCCGGCAAGGCCCGTAGCCCGACGCTGACCCATGCCACTGATTCTCCCTTCTGGAACAACTCAACGGAACGACTTCCAACCCAACAACGTGAGCGTACCATGTCGCGAGACGAAGTAATTGTTTTTGGCGGCTCTGGCTTTCTCGGTAGCCACCTTGCCGACATTCTGGATGAATCAGGGTATAAGGTGACCATCTTCGATCGCTCAGACTCCCCATGGAGAAAAAAAAGCCAGAACATCATCATCGGCGACATCCTGAACGCCGAAACGGTGAATGAGGCAATCAAGGGCAAGCGCTTCGTCTTCCACCTTGCTGGCATCGCAGATATCGGCGAGGCTGCTGGCCGCCCCAAGGAAACCTTGACCTGCAACATGCTCGGCTCCATCAACATCCTTGAAGCGTGCGTTACGCAGGGGGTCGAACGACTGCTGTTCGCCTCGACGGTTTACGTCTATTCCGAAAAGGGTTCCTTCTATCGCGTCAGCAAGCAGTCCACGGAACTGATCATTGAGGCGTATGCGGCCCAGTTTGGCATCGGCTACACCATTCTGCGTTATGGCTCACTCTATGGCCCGCGAGCCCAGGAGTGGAATGGATTGAAACGCTACGTCACCGAAGCTGTATGCAACGCCAAGGTTGTCTACCCGGGAACCGGCGAAGAGCGCCGGGAGTACATCCATGTGCTGGATGCGGCCCGCTTGAGCGTTAATGCGCTGGACCCCGAGTTTCGTAACCAGTGCCTGACTCTCACCGGCGCACAAATAATGACCACCAGCGAGATGCTCCACATCATACGCGAAGTCCTTGGTCGGGAGGTGACTATAGAGTTCTCCACATCGAGAGAATCCTACACAAACGCCCACTACGGGATGACTCCGTATCGCTACACGCCCAAAATGGGTCGAAAAATTATCCCGTCAACGTTCATAGACATCGGACAAGGTATTCTGCAACTCATTGAGGAGGCCTCGCAAACCATCAATACGGACGCCAAAGAATGACGGGCACTGTGCCTTCCGGCTCATCCGTTGCGCCCGGCCGACTTCGCTCGCCGAGACTCAAGCAGCTCCATGCCGACTGTGAGCGGATCGTCGCAGGGGCGTATCGACACCCCTGGCTCATTGCAAATCCGGTATTTGCCCGCTCTCCGTCCACGGACCTCTGCGGGCGCATCGTCCTGGACGAACTCCCGAAGGGCACTTGGTGGCGAGAAGCCCCCAAGGCCCTCATTGTCTATTTCATCAACAACATTAGTGTATTGATACAGACCTTGGCGCAGATCGCGTTGCTGCGGCGGCCAAATGCCGCCACGGTTCTTGAAAAGGCCGAGCTAGTGGTCGACTCCTCATTGCACGTTACAAAGGCTCTCGAAAAAGGGCACCTGGAATTGTGCAACATGGACGGCATGGAGCAGGTCCTGGACAAGGCAGGTGTGCGCTACATCTTCCTTCCCTCCTTTTCCGCAAGCATGGACCGCAAAACGTTTCACCGCATCCGGTCGTTGATCCGGCGGCAATCCGAGCGGGTGGTCATGCCGCACGACCTCCTTCAAATGTGGGACGCCCTCTATCTTGCAGCTTTCACTCTTGCCTATCCTTTCCTGCTGTTGGCTTTTCTCCGAAACCTTGCTCCGGCAGGAGCGCTGCGAGAGGTGCTGCGCTCCGAATGCATGCGCACCTTCGGCCAGGATGTGGTCTCCCCCATGCTGCGATACCTTTCAGCACGACGATTGGTCCGCAACGCCCCCTCCGGGCTCAAGATCCTGAGTTGGTGCGAGAACCGGGCCGGAGACAAGCTTTTCTACCGAGGACTGAAGGAAGCCGCCCCGCAGACATTCATTCTCGGGCTGCAGACACTTATCTTTCCAGACAATTATCTCGGTTGTTATGTCAATGCCGCAGAGACGGCTCTGGGGTGCACCCCAGACCGCCTGCTGATGAACGGCCCATACTACCTTGACGATCATTCCCCGGTCGAAATGGCCGTGGGGCCGTCATTGCGTTACCGGGACCTGCTCTCACACCCCCTGCCCCAGGAGGAAGGGGATACAGTGTTGGTGCTTATGTCGTACGCCCCGCTCGCATCGCGCCGCCTCCTCTGCGCACTTCGAGATTGCCAGGCCTTGAAAGGCCGCCGCATGGTCATCAGGCTGCACCCCGCCGTACCGAGGGAAGAGTGGGCGGGCCAACTCCCCCTCGGAGCCCGTTTTGACCGAGGCGACCTCCATGAAAGTCTGCGCTCGGCAGCCTTTGCCATAGGATCGGAGACCGGAGCGCTCATGGAAGCCGTCGCCTGCGGAATTCCAGTGGTCAACGTCGACACACTCGGCGCGGCGGGTTTGGGCTATGTTCCGGAACTAGGCAAGGGAGCCATCTGGTTCGAGGCGGACTGGCAGGAGAGTCTGAATCCTGCGGTGGAGGCCGCGACAAGCGTCCCCTTGGAAGTCCGTCATCATTTTGCGCAACAATTCAGGGAGCAGTGTTTCTCTCCCTTCACTCCCAATAGTATTTTATCTTCGCTCGGGTTCACGCAAGCTCCCATGACCCCGGAAAGCACATCCCCATCTCCCAAGGAGGCAACACAATGAATGTCCTGCTGGTCTATCCCAACATACATGGCATGAACATGTTGCCGTCATCCATGGGCATCTTTACAGCCTTGCTCAAGGAGCACGGCCATACTGTCGCCATGTTCGACACCACCAACTGGATCATCCCCGGAGAGGAGTTCGACAGCGACAAGGAAAAGGAACGCATGCTGACCGCTCGTCCCTTTGACGACTCCAAGCTCTGGTCGGATACTCGCACCAGTGATGTCGTGGAAAGCTTCGCGGAGGTGGTTTCCGATTTTTCCCCAGGACTGGTGGCCTTCTCCGTGACGGAGGACCTCTTCCCAGTGGCCCGGTTGCTGCTGCGCCATCCGGTGCTGCAACAGATCCCGACTATCATAGGTGGCGTCTTCGCCACCTTTGCCCCAGAGAAATGCCTGGCCGAACCGTCTGTGGACATGGTCTGCATCGGCGAAGGAGAGGAGTTGCTCGTGGAACTGTGCAGCCGCCTGGAAAGCGGCAAACCCTACACGGACATCCACGGCCTATGGAGCCGACAGGAGGGCCACATCCAACGCAACCAGCCCGGCCCTCCGGTGGATTTCAGCAAGAACCCACGTATTGACCTCAGCTTGTTCGATGAATCTCGCCTCTATCGCCCAATGCAAGGAACTGTCTGGCGAATGCTTCCCGTTGAAACGCACCGCGGGTGTCCGTATCAGTGTACTTATTGCAACTCTCCGGCACAGCAGAAGTTCTACTATAAAAACACTGGAAGACCATATTACAGAAAAAAAGATTTCAACGCCATTCATGACGAACTGCTCTACTACAAGGATATATTAAAAGCCGAAGCCCTCTACTTTTGGGCCGACACATTCCTTTCCTACACCAACAAAGAGTTTGATCAATTTTGTGATATCTATCAAGACATTGCTCTTCCATTCTGGTGCCAGAGCCGTCCGGAAACCATCCGCGAAGATCGTATCTCCAAACTCATGGAACTGGGGCTGTTTCGCATGGGACTTGGCGTGGAGCACGGCGACGAACGGTTCCGCAAACAAATCCTACGCCGCAACGTCTCAAACAAGATGATCGTGGACAACCTCGCCGTGCTCAACTCACTAGGGCTGAAGTACAGCGTGAACAACATCATCGGCTTCCCCACCGAGACTAGGGAACTGGCGTTCCAAACAATCGAGCTCAACCGCCGCATCCACCCGGATAGCGCCAACGCTTACTCCTTCTCCCCTTTTCACGGCACCAGGATGCGTGAACTTGCGGAGGACCTGGGGTATTGTCCCCCGGACCTCATAGCGCGCTCGGCCATGAAGCCCACACTGCTGAACATGCCCCACTTCCCCCCTCACGCCATAGAAGGCCTGCGCCGCTGCTTCACTTTCTACGTGCGCATGCCGAAAAGCCGTTGGAAGGACATCGAGCGGGCGGAGGCCCTCACCTCCGAAGGCGATGAAGCATGGGAACAGCTTCGCAACGAGTGCCTGGAGCACTACATCGACCTCCAGCAGTAGGAGCCCGACCCTGTTTCGAATGAAAGCCGATCCGAACATCTCCCTGCTCAGAGGAGCGGCCATTCTGTCCGTCCTCCTCAACCACTACCTGAACGATTACGTTCCGGTGGACGCCACCGGATACGCAAACGGCTGCATAGCCATATTCTTTTTTCTTTCAGGAAAGTTGAGCTCCGCCTCAATAAACCGCAACCCCGCCCCTCTGACGGTAGCCAGTATTGCCCGCTACTACCTCAAGCGCGCCCTGCGGATATATCCCCTGCTTTGGCTTTTTCTCGCCATAAATCCGAACAATGTTGACCACGGGCAGCTGTCATGGTCCGGTCTGGCCATCACGGACCTGCCATGGTTCGTCTCGGCGATGGTACACTGCTACCTCTGCTGCCTTCCCTTCTTTGGCATCAGACGCATTTCCGACCCGGCATCACGCGTTCTGGCCTTTGTTGTATTCTCAATCGGACTGATCGTCGCGTTCGACATCCTACTCCCCTCCACTCCTCCTTTCGTTTATCGCGGGGTGCCTGGAGGGCACCTCCTCCTCTTTGGCTTTGGAGTAGCCGTCCAGGACATGTCGGTTCCTGAATGGCTCCGCCGGAACACGGGCCGGGTCGCAGCCGTGCTCGCCTTTGCCGTCTCCGTGTACGCCACGCGCCTGCGGCTCGACACCTTTGCTCTATCCCCTATTCTCACAGGCCTTTCGCTCACGCTTGCCACGGCCATTCTCTGCTCGGCTTTCACTGCCCCAGCAAACCCCACCTCCCCCCCCGTAAAGCAGGTGCGAATTCCGCACGTTGCCCTCGCTCAGCTGGGCGACTACTCCTATGGCGTTTACCTATTCCACATGATGTACTTCAACGGGCTGGCCGCTCTCGGGCTGCTCAAGAGGGGTTCCGTCTCCTCCGCACTGTATGCGCTGGCGCTGTTCCCCCTGTTTTTCATGAGCGTTCGACTGGTGGAGGACGCCTCCAACGCTGCGGCCCGAGTGCTATTCTCCCGGATAGCGGGCGGGCCTGACAACGGGGTGTCAAGGCACGGCGCTTGACCACACTACCGACGTTGAATAAGGACAACCACAGCATGGTTCCTAACCCCATCTTCTCCAGGCATCCGGACCAGAGCCAGCGGCCGGGCATGGCAGCGGCGCTCCTGGCCGGGATCGGGCTTTGCATCACTGTCCTCGTGCAGGAGGGGGTTTCCGTACAGATATGGAACATGTACGGCTTCCAGAGGGTAATAAAACTCACCCATTGGCTCCCCCAGTACGACCTGGACGTGCTGCTGCCGACTATTCGCCAGTCTACATTTCCTCTTTTGGCGACGTGGCACAGCCTTACGCACGTCATCTACTCAACCCCGGCGCTCTTCATCGCCTGCTCGGCGCTGACTTTCGTCCTCATCTTCCTTGCCCTCGAGCGCATCGGCTCCGTCTGCCTGTCTGGTGGAAGCTCGGCCCTGCTCTATGCAGGTATTGCCGTCTTGAGCCACTCGGCCCTGCTCGCCACCAGTGCCTCCACCGGCATGACCAACGGGCTCTACTTCACGGACTGCTCAACAGCCACGGCGCTGATCCTTCCCGCACTATACCTGCTGCTCCGTGATCGCCCCCTCGCCGCCTCGGTGCTCTTCTGTGTGGCCTTGCAGGTCCACGTCTTTCATGCCTTCGTCTCCTACATACTCATCTCGCTTCCTTACACAGCCATGAAGCTCCATGAACGGAATTTCCGCCATGCGATGTGCATCCACCTGCTCCCGGCACTGGCGGTATTCTACACAATCCATGTGTCCGGCGCGGTCCACCTGGAGGGCACAAGCGGACTAACCCTCCAGGAGTGGCTCCATTTTTCCTATTATCGCGACCCGGACGACATGACCATGACCTTCCCGTTTCTGAAGGCAGCCGTGCCCCTGGCGGCCTTCACATCGGCCCATTTCGCCCTGCGCGACGACACAAAACTTACATACATCGACTTTTTCGTCGTGTGTTGCAATCTCATCTGCATCGGCTGCGTCCTGATCGAAGCACTGCACGCCCACGGCGTGGTGTTTGGCAAGCTCTCTGAGATGTTCACCGTTCTCGGCTTCCGAAGAGGGCTTTGGATTCTGCATATCCTGGTCGTGCTCGGCTGCTTGTCCTCCTCCTGCGGCCAGCAGCGGCAGCGCTTACGCAAGGCCGACCTCCCTGTGCTCCTGCTGCTCGCTTGTTGCCTCGTTGGGGGGCAGCTCTTCCTCCCGCTGGCTTTGCTCGCGGTGTCCGTATTGAAAATCAGCATTGCCCGCGGAAAATCCACGGGGCTGCTCATGGCGACCTATGTAGCCATAGTCATTGGCACGCTGCCCCTATTGGCCTTACTGGAGCCAACAACATGGTACGCACGCTTTCTCGGCAACACCTCGGCGTTCTTCGAACCACGCTACGTGGCTTTCGCCATCGGAGTGGCCGTTACCTCCCTCGCGGTACGGTGGCTGCCTGCAATTCCCTCGCAACAGA
This sequence comes from Desulfovibrionaceae bacterium, assembly GCA_050253205.1. Classification (GTDB taxonomy): domain Bacteria; phylum Desulfobacterota; class Desulfovibrionia; order Desulfovibrionales; family Desulfovibrionaceae; genus JAHJKV01. The sequence continues at coordinate 4,691 of JBFWJM010000053.1, read as the reverse complement.
CCGCACTTAGGGGCGTTTTCATCTTCGTTCTTTGCACCACGACGCTCACCATGCCTGCCGGAGCGGGTCGCAGGATCGCCGAAGCCGCAACCCTGGCCACGAGAAGCCACATCAGCTACGAGGAGATTCTCTCCTTGCTTAGCGGGGAGCATGGGCTTGACGAGAGCCTATACGTCGAAGCGCAGCAGGCTGCCCGAGAGTTTGGCAAGGACGGCAGGGTATTGCTCCCCCCCATCTATACCATCACGGATCCGCACCTGACGGCTGGATTGCCGACCTATCTTTTTGAACGTTATGATCGCTCATTTGCATTACATTCCCTGGAGGTGGCACGAGACTACGACCATCGCCTGCGGGAAGTGCTGCGGGAAGGCATAATGAACCTCTACAAAGGGGAAGATTTCTGGGCCAACATGATTCAGGCATGGAACAGGCTGACACCGGCAGACCTGGCTTCGATCATGCAAAAAAACAACATCAGCGCCGTTATTACGCTCCATGAAATTCCCGAGGCGAAAAGTTTATTTCACAATGAGTTATACAGCGTGTACTCTGCTGAATCCATATATGAATCCGAAAAACTTCATAAACAAACAATACAAGAATAAACTGATATGAACAGCTTCTTCACAAACAAACGCATCCTCGTAACGGGCTGCTGCGGCACAATCGGCAGGGAGTTGACCAAGCAGCTCATGCTGACATACGGCGCAGCCGAAGTATTGGGCATCGACAACAATGAAAGCGAACTCTTTTTTGCTGAGCAGCACTGGCTGCACCATGACAACATCCATTTCTCCCTCGGCGACATAAGGGACTTGCGCTTTCTCTCGGATGCGACCCAGGGCGTCGACATCATCTTCCATTCCGCCGCCTTCAAACATGTTGGGCTCTGCGAAAAAGCTCCCATGCAGGCCATACAAAACAACATTCACGGTCTCCAAAACATCATTGAAGCCGCTGGCAAGAACAAGGTCGGTAGGGTGATCTTCACCAGTTCGGACAAGGCGGTTAACCCCACCAGTGTCATGGGAACCACCAAGCTTATGGGCGAACGCCTCATGACCGCAGCCAGCAACGCCGCGCGCGACTCGGGAACGATCTACGCCTCGACCCGCTTCGGCAATGTGCTCGGATCCCGCGGATCGGTCATACCGATATTCCGAGAGCAAATCCGTCGCGGGGGGCCCGTCACCCTCACCGACAAATCCATGACCCGTTTCATCATGAGCATCGAGCAGGCTGGCCGCCTCGTGGTCGACTCGTCGCTCATCGCCCGTGGGGGGGAAGTCTTCATCGTCAAGATGCCGGTCATCCAAATACGCGATCTCGTTGATGTCATGATCCGCGAACTCGCTCCCCTGTTCGGCCATGATCCAGATAATGTCCGAGTCGAGACCATCGGAGCCCGCCCGGGGGAGAAAATGCACGAGGAGCTTATGAGCATGGAAGAGACCCGGCGCACCTTTGAATTGGAGCGGTACTTCATCGTCATGCCCCCCTTCCGCAAGCTCACTCCGGAAAACCTCCATGAGTATCCGAACCTGAAGAGCAAGCACCTTGCGCTACCTTACCATTCATGCAACGAGAGTCCGCTCCAGCAGGAAGAGCTTCGCGACTACCTGAACCAAAACAATCTTCAAAACTCCCCAGACGAACCGCAACACTTCTCCGAGCGAAACTGGCCCTAGACCGAAACCGTCGCTTGGGCAGCCGACGGGATCGACCATATGCGCATCCAAATCTTCTCCTCTGATCTCCGCATGGGCGGGGCCGAGCGCGCGGCGGTGAACCTCGCGGACCTCTGGACCCGTGCGGGGCACGCAGTGACCCTCTCCCTCCTTGGCGGGCCGGAGCGCCCCCGCCACCAGACCCCCGCCCCAGAGGTGGAGATGGAATTTCTCGACATCTTCCACCAGCCCAGAGGGCCATGGGACAGGCTCCGGCGCATGGCCGCCCGGCACCGGCGCATCCGGGGGAGCGTCCGGCAGCACGCGCCGGACGTCGTGGTCAGCGTCCTGGACCTGACCAACGTCCGCGTGCTGCTCGCCACCCTGGGCCTCGGCGTTCCCGTGATCGCCTGCGAACACACCGACCCGGCCATCCACGACATCGGCTCCTTCTGGAGCTGGCTGCGCAGGCGGACATACCCCCGGGCCGCCGCGCTCACGGTGCTCAACGAGCCCATGGCCGCCTTCTTCGGCCGCATGATCCCCCCGGGCCGAATCGTGACCATCCCCAACCCCATCGACTTTCCGGATGCGCCCTCCCAGCGGGAGCGGTACAGGGAAATCCTCTACCTCGGCCGCTTTTCCAGTGAGAAACGCATCCCTCTGCTCCTCGAATCCTTCGCCCGGACACGCCGCCCGGAATGGGGGCTGACCCTCGTGGGCGACGGCCCGGAGCGCGAACCCCTCGTTGCCCTGGCCGCACGCCTGGGCATCGCGGAGCACGTACACTTCCCGGGGATGGTGCGAGACCCCTTCCCGAGCTACTGCCGGGCCGATGTCTTTGTGCTGCCGTCGCTCTACGAGGGGCTGCCCACGGCGCTGGCGGAGGCCATGGGCATGGGCCTGGCCTGCGTGGCCACGGCGACGAACGGCGCCGCCGCGCTCATCGAAAGCGGCGTCAACGGCCTGCTCGTCAACGTGGACGCCCCGACGAAGGAGCTCGACGACGCCCTGGCCGCGCTCATGGATGATCCGGACCTGCGCGAGCGCCTCGGCAGCCGGGCCATGCGGGTGCGCGGCCTGTTCGGCAGCGGGGCGGTCATGTCCCGCTGGGACCGGCTGTTCCGGTCCCTTGGCGACGGAGGCTGAACGCATGCGCATCACCTTTGTCATAGCAGGGCTCGGCATCGGCGGAGCCGAGCGCATTCTCGCGCTGGTGGCCAACGGCCTGCGTTCCCGGGGGCACGACATCACCATCCTGACCTTCGCCCAGGCCGATGTGACCCCCTCGCAGCCGCTCGACCCGGCCGTCCGCCTGGAGCAACTGGACCTGGCCCGCCCCGCCCGGACCGCCATCAAGGCCCTGGCCAACAACCTTGAGAGGCTGCGGACCTTGCGCCGGGCCATTCGCAAGAGCACGCCCGACGTGGTCGTGCCCTTCATGGATACCACCAACGTGCTGACCCTGCTGGCGCTGGCGGGCTCCGGCATCCCGGTGGTGGCCTGCGAGCGCACCGACCCCGCCCGGCACCGCATCGGACGCGCCTGGAACCTGCTGCGCAACCTCACCTACCCCATGGCCGCACGGGTTACGCTCCAGACGTCGGGAACGGCGGGTGCCTTCCCGGAGCGAATCCGCCGCCGCTGTTCCGTGCTGCCCAACCCGGTCGCCATAGACAGCTCCGGCGTGCAGGAGGCGGAGATCACCCGCCCCGCCATCATCGGCGTGGGCAGGCTCTCAAGGGAAAAGGGTTTCGACGTGCTGCTCAGGGCTTATTCGCTGGCCCGGGCGGAGCTGCCCCCGGGCACCGGGCTCTGGATTCTCGGCGAGGGAGCCGAACGCCCGAACCTGGAGACCCTGCGCGGGGAGCTCGGCCTCGGCGGGGCGGCGCGCCTGCCGGGTGCCGTCAGCCGCCCAGGCCCCTGCCTGGCCGGGGCCGACCTGTTCGTGCTGCCCTCGCGTTTCGAGGGCTTCCCCGTGGCCCTGTGCGAGGCCATGGCCTGCGGCCTGCCCGTGATCTGCACGGAGTTTTCCTCGGGCATGGCCGACATCGTCACCCCAGGGGAAAACGCCCTGGTGGTGCCCTGCGACGACCCCGAAGCCATGGCCGCCGCCATGCGGCGACTTCTGGCCGACGAGACCTTACGGAGCCGCCTCGGCCGGACCGCCGCAGCCTCCATGGAACGCTTCTCCCTCCGGCATATTCTGGACCGCTGGGAGGCACTGCTGAACGAATGCCTGCGCTGACGAGAACACTGCGATGAAACTCCCCCTGCACCTGGAACACGTCCTCAAGGAATCCGGGCTCGCCCCGGACAGCCCCGCCCTGCTGCGCGCTGTCCTGGCCCGTCCCGGGTTTCGGCGCTTCGCCTTCCGCTTCCTGCGCCTGCGCTTCACGCCCACCATCCTCGAACGCATCCGGGCACTGGACCTGCCCCTGGATGAACGGGCCGAGCTCTTCACGTCGGCCATCTCGTTCATCAACGTGCACGAGACCTACAAGACCACCGGGCGGGACAGGACGCGGCTCGTGGACGAGGCCATCCTCGCCCTCGCCCAGGGCATGGACAACCCCACGGTCCTCGACGTGGGCGTCTCTGACGGCACGGCCAGCCTCAACCTGGTCCGCCGGATGAACGGCCGGGGTGCCGTGATCCTGGCCGACCGACACCCCTTCTTCCACCGTGCGGGCCCCCGGGCCGCGCACCTGGTCCTGGACGGCGACCGCCGCCTCCTGGGCGTCCGGGTGCTGGGGCTGTACCTCAACCTCGCCCTCGCAAAACGGCTCGCTCGCATGCGGATGACGCCGATCTCCACCGTGAACCCCCTGGTCGAGGCGACCCTCGGCGTGAACCCCATCCGCGCCTTCGACATCACCCGCGACGCCCTGGACACGCCCGTTGCGTTCATCAAATGCGCCAACGTCCTGAACCGCAAATACTTCGGGGACGACGGCGTGCGCGCCGCCGCCGCGAACATGGCCCGCAGCCTCGTCCCGGGGGGGCTGCTGTTCCTCTCCC